>JAUZOF010000060.1 GCA_030706585.1 Bacteroidota bacterium | reverse complement strand
TTCATCAGCTCCGGTCAGAGGCGGGGCAACCTGCTGATTTGGAGTTGTGCGGTCAGGTTTATTCCTATAGGCTCCCGTACAGAAAGACAGCCGTTCCACCGACTTCACAGCTTCTGCCAACTGCGCATTTTTCAATACCGTTTCTCCATTAATCACAACACTATAATCTCCTTTATAATCTCCTTTCAAAGTGGCATTGACTTCTATTGCTATGTCGTACCATTTTTCGGAGACATATTTCTGGAGCAGTTTTGGAGTATTGCCGTCTTGTGCAAACAGATTGCCGCTCTCGTCGAACCACAAACGAACCGGACGATTACCGTAACGGTCGTTCACTTCAATGCGCAACATGCCTGTATCATTCTGCTTGGAATATATCTTCAATTTCAGTTTGACATTCGTTCCTGTTTGGAACACCCGGACCGCTTTGGCGTAATCGTACGGATCGCTATCCGACAGTTCCAGGCTCTTATTTTTCGAATCGGGAAATGGAGCTATATTAACCGGAGCCCATTGCGGAGCATAGATATTCCAGTCGGGCACAGCACCTCCAATCTCCAGTTTATCAAAATTATCATGCACCTCACCACTTACTTCATATTTTACAGAAAGGGGTACCCGACTTACCCAGATATCTTCCTTGTTCACACTATAGGTGAGCCACATATCATTGCCCGGAGGATTGCCGTTACCCTCAACAATCCCACGTGTGTAGTTGGGACCGAAGTCTTTCCAGCGGCCGAAGAAACGCCGTGCAGGCACTTCACCGTGTACCACCAGCATATTATCGTAAATTATGCCATCATCGCCGGTTACCACAATCAAAGGATATCGATACTCCTGCGTAGCTATCGGATTGTAAACCATAGCAAAACGTCCGTCCTTCGTTTGCTGTCCCCAGTTTTTACCGCCGGGCATAATCAATGTTGGCGCTTTCACGGGATGAGAGACTGTCGCACCTTCATTGTCAGAAAGAGCGCACATTGATTTTTTCCAGAGAAATACCACTTTTCCGTCTTTCCGATGGTAGAAACTGGTCGCCTCCAAGCTGTCTCTTGCAGCTCCAAGTGGAAAATAATTGTTGTCTTTACCTGTATCTTCGTCTAGCCATTGCAATGTCATTAGTTTGTCGGCCAGCAATGACTTACAAGCTACGACAAACCCTTTATCGGTTGATTTTGTATAAAACGGATAACTGGTATTACTTTCGTTCCATTCGTTGTAACTGCTGTAACGGATAAAATAGATGGGACCGAACGAGCCGTCCTTGTAAACTTCGCGCACTACCCTACCGATTCCGCCTTTACCGAACGGATGTTCTGTGTGCCCATAAAAGCCAAGGACCAGCAAACGACCATCCGGAGCCACGTAGAAACCCATCCGCTGGTGCATCATGTAGCCGGTATAACCTTCCGGAATCTTCACCCCAGCCGGTGCTTTGTATTCCGGGAAAACCACCTGAGGCCTTGACCAGTTGCGACCATCGGGAGAGGTTGACAGCATGGTGTGCACCGGAGCTACATGTTCGTCAATAGCTCCGCTGATATATTGAAGAAAAAACCGGTTGTTCCAATATGCTATATTGGGTGCATGATTGTAAGTCCAACCAAAGTTGTCTGCCTTTTCGGGATGCGTACGATTCGCCCTTAACACCTGACGGTTCTCCACTCCAACTGCCAAACGCAGTTTACCATCGTGCACGGTAGGATCGGCAATTTCGCCACCTACGTAACGCACAGGTTCGGCAATACTGCCAGTTTGAGCAAATGTCATTACCGGAAATGCAACCAGCCCAAAGAATAGTATCAAAAGTTTATTCATCTGAGTTTTTTTCATATCTGATACCGGAAAAACAATATAATTCCGGCAGATACATCAACAACGCGTAAATCAACAGCACCTGTCATTCCATCAGAACGCAAATGCGAGAGCAGGATATTCTCCTTTTTTAGAGAAAGATGCTGGCAAAGTAACTTTGACTGTGTTGCCCACAACAGTCCATTTCACTTTTGTGCCGGAAGAAATCAATATCATTTTGGCTCCTTTTTTAGGCAGATTTCCTTTCCATTCAACGGTTTTAGGAACCGATTGTCCTTCGGGAAGGCAAACCAAAGCATACTGAGTTTTGCCGTCTTTGCTCTGAGTAAAGAATGTATTGCCGTCTCTTAAAACAGAACTGATGCGGGTTCCGTAGATGGCCTGACCGTTGATTTTCATCCAGTCGCCTATCTGCTTCAAGATTTTCACTTCGGCAAGTTCAACAGTTCCGTCAGCACGAGGACCAACGCCCAACAACAAGCTACCGCCTTTAGCCACAATTTCTATCAGTTTATGAATCACCTTTGTCGGAGATTTATATTGTTCGTTAGGAACCCAGCCCCAGGCATTGCCCAATGTTATGCAACTTTCCCACGGGTGATCAAGTGCCTTGTCGGGAATAGTTTGTTCAGGAGTTTGGTAGTTTTCATAAGGACCGGCCACAGTACGGTCCACCACCAGCAAACCCGGTTGCGCTTTGCGGGCCATTGCTGCAATACGGGGAATATCAACTTCCTGATTCCATGCCGGAATAGCTGCCCCCCAGGAACGCACTTCATCGGTTACTGTTTCCAACGGACGCACCCAGCCTCCGTCAAGCCAGAGCAGGTCTATGGAACCGTAATTATTCATCAATTCACTGATCTGATTATAGGTAAACTGTTTGAAGCGATTCCACTTCCAGGGATATTTACGAATATCGTAGTTGGTATTACGATCGGGAGTGGCATATTTCGACCACCAAAAATCTTGCGAATGCCAGTCGGGTTTAGAGAAGTAAGCTCCGATCATAAAACCCTGATCGCGAAATGCATGAAAGACATATTTTGCCACATCGGCACGAGGATTGGAAGCAAACGGACCGTTGGTAATCTTAAAATCTGTTTGTTTAGTATCGAACATACAAAAACCGTCGTGATGTTTCGTGGTAAAAACAACGTATTTCATGCCCGCATCTTTTGCAGCCTGAGCCCACTGTTCGGGATTGAATTTCACCGGATTAAACACCTTGCTAAAATCCCAGTACCATTTTTTGTATTCGTCATACGTCATGGTACTGTCGCGTTCAATCCAAGGCTCAGAGCAAATTTGCCACGACTCGATAATGCCGGGAACAGCATATAATCCCCAGTGAATAAGCACACCAAACTTCTGATCCTGCCAGTTATCCAGTTTATCTTTAACCTGAGGATCGGTAGGCCATTGATACGTTGACGATTGATGATGTAAATTATTTTCCTGAGCACAAAGAGCAACAGGAATCAATGCCAATGCTAGAAGTAAATAAACAATTCGTTTCATAAATAGTATAATGTAAAAAGCTAATAATCATCTCCTCATTTCATCAAAAGTTAGCTCCGCCAGTATCCCACCACACACGGGTTCCCCCGGTATCAGGTCCTCCGAGTAACAGCAAACCGCCGGCTATGCCATCAGGATTCGTCAGGTACTCATCATCGGGGTAAGGCGTTCGACGTACAAAATCTTTTGTACTGATGGTTCCTCCGCTATAATTCACTACTACCGGCAACAGTTTCGGGTAACCGGTACGCCGAAACTCCGACCATGCTTCCTGTCCGTCAGGAAAAAGGGCAATCCATTTTTGGGTAATAATTCTTTCCAGTTTTTGTTCCTGAGTTGCACTCTCATCCCACTTGATAGTAATATTGCTGGAAGGAGCAAAATTGTTTGTCGAATTCTTAGGATCAACGTAAGACGCAAATGTACTTGTACTGTCATTCGAGTAAACCGGATAATTACTTGACAACCCGTATTGACTCAAAGACAGGTTGATCCCCGCCTTATAGAAATAAGCAGCCGTTCCTCCCATATTCCATCCTCTCAAAGCTCCTTCTGCTCTAAGGAATGCCACTTCAGCTGCGGTCATTATCTGCACATATTTTGTTGTCTCATACATGGAACCAACACTCGCAAAATCCACGTATGTGCTCTTCGAGGGAATGTCAATACCCTGACGGATACCTACATATTTACCAGCTATAGAAACATCGGTTGCAGGACTGAAATAAATGGGCAAGCGGGGATCTTTATACCCACCAAGAATCGAACCCATTGTGGCACACATACGGCAATCGCTCCATCCGTTGCTGAAAGTCCATAATGGATGAGTATAACTGTTGAGCGCTACCATGAAATTATCACTATTGTCTTCAATCAACCCGTATGTTTGGCTAACAGCCTTTTCCCCTTCCAGCTTCGCTTTTGCCGGATCTACTTTGGAGATACGTAAAGCAAGGCGGAGACGAAGAGAGTTAGCTGCTTTTATCCATTTCACTACATTACCGCCATAAACAAGGTCAAATTTTTTGAAAACTCCCGTACTCTGCCCTGCATATGAACTGAGCTTATTGATGGCCGAATCCAGTTCCGAGAAGAACGAGTAATAAACTTTTTGTTGTGAATCGTAATTTATGATAGCATCCGAAGATCCGTAATTGCTGTAAATAATCGGACCATAATCATCTGTCACCCGGTGCATGGAAAAAATCTTCAGAACTGTTGCCCACGCATAAAAATTCGGATATTGTTTATCTATTTTTAAGCCCTGGAAGTTGAAAATTACAGGCATTACGTTCGCGTAATCGTTGTTCCAGCGATTGCTGTACCATACAAATTTGTAAGTCAGGTTGTTCCTGTTCGACATAAACGGAGTCGGAGTAACCATGTATTGTGCAAATGCATCTCCGGTCAGGTTTTGCTCCACTTGCAAGTCTCCGTAGATGGTATAAATAAACTGTTGTAATTGCGGGAAATAAGATCCAACATTCATATAATCCTGCATCAGATCTTCCTTGGTAACTCCATAAGGATTTGTATTCGTATCTTCAAAGGTGCCGGTACATCCTCCGAGAGTAACCAGTAAAGCAAAAATCAGCAATATATTATACGTCTTGTCTATCATTGCAGATAATTATAAATTCACTTTTACATTAAACGTAAAACTTCGTACCGGAGGTAATCCAAAATTTTCTACTGCCTGAGTTCCATTTCCGGTACTTATCGTCATGTTCGGGTTACCCGGAACCTTTTTGTAGATAAAAAACAAATTTGATGCAACAAGAGACAAGCTCAAGTCTTTCAACAATTTACTTTTGCTCTGTAATTTGAGCGTATAACACAAACCTATCTGACGCAGACGAACATTCGTGGCATCATAAACATACTGTTCCATCAAACCTCCCCGTCCGGCAGTTCCAGTATAATATGCTTTGGCATCCACCAAACCTGACCATGCTGTTCCATCAGACATTACGCCGGAAACATATACACCACCTGCATCGCGCGCATTGGCAGTTGCCTTTGTAACACCATTTCGGTCAAGGTATGCCTGCGTCATCGACACAAATTTTCCGCCAAACTTACCATCAACTATAAAACTAAATTGAAAGTTTTTATAGGCAAATTTATTATTCCAACCCAGCATCCAATCCGGGTTAGCATTTCCTACCCGTTTTTCAATGGTAGACTTAGCAGGTATGTGATCTGCATCAAGAATAATGTTTCCTTGCTTATCGCGAGCATAAGCAAAAGCATATATATCTCCCATGGATCCGCCAGTAACAACTTTCATGTCATATCCTTCTCCTCCCCCGGGTATTGTATAATACCTTGTCGTTAGCTGATCGCCCAGTGTAATGATTTTATTGTGATTACTACTGAAATTAGCAGTACTATTCCATGTAAATTGTTTATTTGACACGGGCGTTGCGCTAAGAGTTATTTCAACACCTTTTGTACGCACATCCCCTGCATTTGCATACCACCCCGTACCGCCAGAGCCTGAAGAAGCCTCAAGTTGCAGATACTGATCGCGGTTTTCAATCTGGTAACAGGTAAAATCTACGTTCAACCGATTATTAAATAATCTCAAATCCATCCCAGCTTCAAAGTTGTCTGACATTTCAGGTCTTAAACTGGTAAATGCTCTTATAAAACTTCCGGAATAACCGTTGGCAGAGACACTTCCCGTAGCATTACTGATAAATGATGGAATTTCATTACTTACTTCGGCAAAAGACACCCGCACTTTAGCATAACTTATAAACTTAGGCAGTTTCACCGTCTGACTCGCTATCCATGATAATCCTGCCGATGGATAATAATACGACAATTGGTTTGTGAAAGCCAGAGACGAAGCCCAATCATTACGGCCTGATAAATCAAGATAAAGAAGGCCTTTGTATCCTAATGAGACATTTGCGAATACAGATTCTTTGGTTAACCGGGATGCTATCTGTTGGGCATTCGTAAATGCCAGTAGTGATGCTATGTTTTGTATGGTAAAATTATTTACAATGGTCAGTTTGTAGACATTACTGTCGATGTAGAGCCCGTCTCCAACCACCTTTTTCTGATAGGCAGCACCAATTACGGCATGCAAATCAAAATTTTTGGCAATTGCATTATCAAATGTCAGCAAAGCATCACCATAAGCTTGCCAGCTATTCAGATTTGAGTATATGTAACGCCCGTTCTCACTCACCAGCACAGAACTGGAAGTGGCTTTCGCTTTCATTTCATACAGTTGATTGGTATAATCGTAATTACCACGTGCTGAAAGAGACAATCCCTTCATCAGATTATACTTCAGAGTAAAATTACCGATTATGCGTTTCGTTTTTGTATCGTCCGGATCATTGTTCAATATCCAGTAAGGATTCATCTCTCCTTCTGCATTACCCGTTATCGGCCAGTTTTGAGCCATTATATTACGGATGGGATTGAGTAGCTGATAATTGTTTTTGTAATATGTAAAGTCGAGTCCTCTGGGGAAATTATACAATCCCAAAAGAGGATTCCAGTAATATCCGTTCAGTATAGTATTGTGAAGACTTTCGGTTGTCAGCATCACGTTTGACGAAACCGAGAGCCGGTTTTCGAGGAATGCAGAAGTTTGACGAAAGCTGACGTTGTTCTTCGTATAGCTGTTAGTCGGCATTATACCTGACGAATAAGCATTTCCGTAAGAGAAGTAAGATGTTATCCTGTCATTGCCGCCACTCAGAGATATATTATTCTGAACAGTTGCTCCTGTATTAAAAAACTCTTTGATTATATTCTTGTAATTTCCTTTTGCGCCCCAGCTGTCATCCGCGCCCAATGACGTTTGACCATATTCATACTGTAACTGAGGATATTCTGAAACAGATGTAAACTTAACACCCGAATTCAACGTAATTTTGGTATTTCCTGCTATCCCTTTTTTTGTGGTAATCAGAATCACACCATTTGAGCCCTGACTACCATAAAGAGCCGCAGCATTTGCACCTTTCAGGATGGTCATACTTTCAATTTCGTCAGGATTGATATTTGATAAACCATCACCACTGTCACGGCCGGAATAAAATCCATAGGGATCTGAAGTCTGGTAATTAGATACCGGTACCCCGTCAATGACAAATAGAGGTTGGTTGGTTGATGTAATGTTTTTTGGTCCTCTTAAAGTAATTTTGGTTGAACCTCCGGCTCCTGATTCACTTTGTAATAAGTTAATGCCTGATACTGTTCCACTCAGGCTTGAAGCCAGATTCATATCTCTTCCTTTTGATATTTCATCAGCATCAATAGATTGAGATGAATAAGGAAGTGATTTTTTATCTCTTTTAATATCCAGTGCCGTTACTACCACTTCACCCATTTCCCGGTCATCTTGCTGCATTTGCACTTTCATGCCATTATATGCAGGAAACTCCAACGGCAACATTCCCAAGCATGAGAATTGTAACGTTTTTGTATCTGCCGGGATATTGAGTGAGAATCGCCCGTTTTCGTCGGTAATAGTTCCAACCCGGGATCGTCTCTCTCTCACCACTACATTCTGCATCGGCTGACCGTTTTCATCTGTAACAGTACCAGTCACTTTTCGATCTACTGTAGTAGTCTGGTTTTGTTGGAACAGACTAAAATTAGTTTTTCTGGTAATAACTATATGATCAGACTTCAGTTCATAGCAAACCTGCTGACCAGTAAGTATAGCGTCAAGCGCGTCATCTATTGACTTTGACTGCAATTTAACAGACACAATCTTATTCAGATCTACATCCCGGGTATTGAACCACAGAGAAAGATCTGTTTGTTTTTGTAAGGCTTCCAATGCTGTTTTTACAGTGACATTTTGAAGAGTGATGGTCACTTTTTTAACCTGCGCGAATACCACAGTTGAGTAACAAATCACAGCTAATATCAATAAACGCTTCATCGTTTTGGGTTAGTGTAGATTATTAAGCAAATATAGTACGAATACTTTTACTTATCTGATCGGGAAGTCGTTTTATTGAATTGCGTTTCCTTTATAATCATCTCGTTTTCACCAACACTCGGTTATCAATATACAACTCATTGAATATCAACAGAGATAAAAAACATCTGTTTTTTTACTTAAATAGCCCTTCCGCAAATAAATTGCGAAAGGGCATGAAAATCTATCCTGCATGCTTTTCTTTCTGGCTATACTCTCCATCAACACGTCCTCATTACTTTACACACAATCAACAACACATATATGAGGATTCATCAGCACTTTCAATTAGCGAGAAAAATATATTTACCAACAGATCATACTAGATAAATGATGGGTTATTTGTTCCTAAATCTGTCAGCTATACAATAATAATTCATAGGTTTACGCAGAATAGATATTTAAGAAGAGTACACTCCCATAAAAGGAAGTGCACTCATTTTTGAATTAGAAGTTTGCAGCTCCTGTATCCCACCACAAACGAGTGGAAATCAAGTCTGCGCCCTTCATTGTCGTAACAGCGTTTTTAACACCTGTTGCATTACCAGATCTTTCTGAGTCAACGAAAGGCATACGTTTGATCCATTCACCAGCAGGAATCACACCCCAGTCTGAACTACTATCGTTTTTATAGACTGTAGGTAGTTTAGGATAACCTGTTCTGCGGAAGTCAGCCCAAGGTTCGTTCGGATTAAAGAAACCAGCGATCCATTTCTGGGTAATGATTTTTTCCAGTTTTTGTTCAGGAGTATCAGAATCATTCCATTTGACCGTTACTGTAGAACGTGAAGTGAAACTGTTGATTACACCATCATAAACAGGATCAACATAGTTAATAGGTTTGCTTGTATCATCAGCTAAATAAGCATCAACTCCTCCGGCACCCCAATCAGCGAATGACATTTTCACTCCGTTTTCGTAGTTAGTTTTAGCATCACCTGCACCTGCCCAACCTCTTAATGCAGCTTCAGCCAAATCGAAATAAACTTCAGATGCAGCTAGATAGTTACGTTTTGTAATACTTTTAAAGCTATCATTGATCTTAGAACAAGGTGTATGATCGTCTTTTGCAACCAATTTTGCCCCATTACGAATTCCTTTATATGGATAATCGGTATGGTCAGCATACAAAGATGCTTTTGTCGCAGGTTGGAAGTATTTTGTAATACGAGGGTCTTTCAAACCTACAAGGAAAGATTCCATGCCCGCTGACATACGGGTATCGTCCCATTCGAAGCAGATAATTGAAAGATACAACTTCTGTCCGTACAAAGAAATCGTAAAGTTATCATCGTTAGACAAAATCAAACCGGCTGGGTCTGCAATGGCTTTTTCTCCCTGCGTTTTTGCAATAGCCGGAGCCACTTTCGAGATACGGATAGCTAAACGCAAACGCAAAGAGTTAACTAATTTTCTCCATGCTAATATTTCACTTTCATTTTTACTGCCATAACTTGCATCAAATTTCTTAAATCCGGTATAAGTAGGATTAGCCGCAAATGTTGATTGAATAGCATCCAGCTGCGTAAAGAAGGCATTGTAAAGTTCAGATTCACTATCATAGGTGCCTCCGTTTGTCGCAGAACCATAGTTAGAATAAATCACCGGACCATGATAGGTTGTCAGACGAGACATACCCAGAATCTTCATCAATTTTGCCCACGCAGAAAACATTGTATAACCACCCTGATCTGCTATGTTAATAACCTGACTTGCCGGAGACATTACATTGTTATAGATACGATCCCAATACGTGTTCCAACGGATGTAGTACGTGGTATTGTTAACACCGCTTGCAAAAGGAGTTGGAGTGGCCATGTAGTCGCAGAATGATTCTGCAACAAGGTTTTCTTCAATCTGGTGTCCGAAGAAATTACTCATAATGGTCGGAAAAAAAGATCCAATATGATTAAAATCCTGGGTAAGAGATTGATTTGTAATTTCGTAAGGGTTTTGATTCGCCTTATCAAATTCACTGGTACATGCACTCAATAAGAGTGCTGCCATTACAAAATATATTAGTTTTTTCATATTCTCAATTTATTAGAATGAAACCTTGAGGTTGAAACCATAAGTTCTGGTTGAAGGAACGTTGAAGTTATCCAACGATTGAGAGCCCAAACCGGTACTCATAGTAAGTTCCGGATCGTAAGGAGCTTTCTTGTAGATAAAGAACAGGTTGTTACCAACCAATGAAATTGATGCAGCTTTTACTGGAATTTTCAGTTTGCTAACGTTCAGGTCGTAAGAAAGAGAAAGCTGTGTCAAGCGAATGTTTGTTCTATCATAAACATAAGCTTCTGAAACGCCATTTCGATCACCAACAGTTGTATAATACAATTTGGCATCAATCTTTGTAACAGGAGTTGTACCCTTAATAGCGTTGATGGCAACACCGCCGTTATCTCTGGCTACAGCTGTACGTTCGCTAACACCATATCCATCAAGGATCGCTTCTGTCTGGCTGAAACATTTTCCACCAATTTTTGCATTTACAAGGAAGTTCAATGCAAATTGTTTGTATGAGAAACCATTACTCCAACCTAAACTAAATTTTGGTTCAAGGTTACCCAAATATTGTGGGTCCTTTGTTTTTGTTGGGGCTCCGGTTGTTGCATCAAGAATAATTTGTCCACTACTGTTACGAACGAACTTTAACCCGTAAATATCGCCGAAAGAACCACCCTGATACAAACGAGGCACATAACCTTCTGAAGCACCCATATCAATATATCGGTCAGGATATCCAGGTACAAGTTCTACAATTTTATTTACGTTTCTGGAGAAGTTGAATGTAGATTTCCATTCAAGGTTTCTACTCTTAACCGGGATAGTGGTCAATACGATTTCGAGCCCTTTGTTTACAATTTTACCAGCGTTATAATAGAATGAACTATAGCCATTCAGCTGCTGAGCTGCTGTTACATTAGAGCTTGAAATAAACTGGTTCGTACTTGCAATGTTATAGTATGTAAAGTCAAGACCTAAGCGACCGCCAAAGAATCTCCAGTCTGTACCCACTTCAATAGTAGTCAACATTTCAGGTTTTGCATTTGTGAACGGAGCTACTGTGTTCTTATCAATGCCTGCGCTGCTATTGATTGTATTAGCTGCACTAATTTTATTGAATGGAACATCGTTAGCTACTTTTGCATAAGAAGCACGAACTTTAGCAAAGGTAACCGCGGAAGGCATCTTAACCATTTGACTCAAAATGCCGGTCAAACCAAATGAAGGGTAGAAATAAGAGTCATTGCCTGTACCTACCAGAGTTGACGACCAGTCATTTCTGCCTGAAAGATCAAGATAAATCATATCTTTGTAACCGATCTGAGCATTGGCAAAAGCCCCTTCTTTAATAACCTCACCGCTATAAGTAGACTGAACCTGAACATTGGTCGGCAGATTTTGGAAATAAAATTCATTTGGATATAATAACGAATTGCTTCCATTATCAACGCTAACACCATTGCCCAAAACTGATTTCTGGTAGCTGGCTCCTAAAACGCCATTCACGCTGAAATCACCAAACTTATCTGTATAAGTAAAGATTCCATCGGTATACATCATCATATCGTCAAATTTCTTATAACTCCATCTACCATTTTCAGAGATGTTTACAGTGTTCCCTCCGGCATAGTATTTCTGTTCGTATGATTTCACTGCATAATCATAGCTTGCACGAGTCTGGAATTTGATTTTTTTAGAAATCTGATAATCTGCAGAAACGCTTGCAATTACACGCTTAGTAAGGTCGGTTTTAGGTTGTTTGTTGATCAACCAGTAAGGGTTAGACTGCATGTGGTCAGCTACGAACCAGTTTTGCAGATACATATTTCTATCTTTACTGAATACCTGATAATTATTTTGATAAGAGCTAAAATCTTTGTCTCTTGGAAATAAATAAAGGCCTGTCAGAGGGTTCAAATAATAACCAGCTGTATTACGGTTATTAGCTTTCTCTGAAGTCAACATTACATTAGAACGTACTGTTAATTTATCATTCAACAGCTTGGTTGATTGTTGGAAAGTAACATTGTTCTTAACATACTTATTGTTAGGGATAACACCCGATGCCAAAGTATTACCATAAGAAAAATAAGCTGTAGTTTTGTTGTTGCCGCCGCTGATAGAAACCGTATTTACAAGGTTTGCTCCTGTTTGAAAGAAATCTTTCACATAATTGCTTGCATAATTGCCCGGAGTATATGACCAACTTTCTTTTGCACCTCCTTCACTACCATATTTGTATTGAAGGTTTGGTGTTGACATAACGCTTTCGAACAATGTACTAGAGCTGAACGTTACGTTAGTTGTACCCTCTTTTCCTTTTTTAGTAGTGATGATAACCACACCGTTAGCACCCTGGCTACCATAAAGAATTGCAGCATTGGAACCTTTCAAGATACTTACGCTTTCAATATCGTCTGGGTTAATTTGAGACAAACCGTCACCTTCGTCGGTTCCTCCCCACATACCAGACTGGTCTCCTTTATGGTTTACCATTGGAACACCGTCAATTACGTATAATGGTTCACTCAACTGGCTCCAAGATTTGCTACCTCTAAGTACAGTACGGGTAGAACCACCCGCACCAGAAACGCTTTTCTTGATTTCAATACCTGCTGCTTTGCCACTCAAGCTATTCATAAAGTTGATATCTTTTGCCTTTAGCATTTCATCACCACTTACCTGTTGAGAAGAATATGCCAAAGTTTTTTTGTCTCGTTGAATACCTAAGGCAGTAACTACCACTTCTTTAATTTGTTTTGTGTCTGCTTTCAAAGTAATTTTCATTCCGTTTTGAGGTGCAGCTTCTACAGTTGCCATACCCACATAAGAAATAACCAACGTTTTAGAACCTGAAGGCAGGCTGATAGTAAAGTTACCATCAACATTGGTTACAGTACCGACTGAGGTTCCTTTGGCTACAACTGTAGCACCGATAACTGGTTGCCCGTCATCAGAAGAAATCACAGTACCAGTAATCTTTGTTTGAGCCGAAGCCCAACATATGCCTATAAATAGACATAGCAAAGTCATTGTTTTTCTCATACCTGATAAAAAATTAAAATTAAAAATTGATGTGTGTCGCTCATATTATATGCTCCCGGG
>JAUZOF010000006.1 GCA_030706585.1 Bacteroidota bacterium | reverse complement strand
CTTCAAATTGCTTGTTTAACAGATTATTTACTTCACATTTTATATTCAGTTTGTTGAATTTCTTTTGGGCAAACAGGGAATGATCCTGATATCCTTTCAGCGTGTTAAACGGATAGTTGTCTGTTAGGCGACTACTTACAAAACAGAGATTATAACCTGCTTCATATCCCGGCCCGGATAAAGCTAAGGAGCAGCCTCCGGTATGTTTGGGCGAGTATATCAACTGTTTGCCATATGTTGAGCTACGGGGAGTCACATCTTTTATATCCTGAAAGGTATAATTCCCCTTAAAGATGATGTATACTTGCTTCTGACTAACCTTTTTCCTGAAATCTAGCGTTACGTCACAGCCAAGGATATCAACTTTTCCTTTATTGATCATTGTCCAGTGAAACAGATCTTTGGGGATGGCAATGATTTTGTCAGTGATATTATTGTAATAAAAGTCAGATGTGATAGACAACTCAGCTTCCCTTAACAATGTGTTTGAAGAGAAGGTAATTCCAGCATCGTACTGTCGGGTTTGTTCCGGACGTAAAGACGTATTTCCAAAGTCCTGATAATAGAGGTCATTAAATGTAGGGACTCTAAACTCCTCCTTGTAATATGATCTGACTCTGAACTCTCTGCTTTTGAATGGTTTGTAAGAAAGTCCGATTGTCGGACTCAATTTGTTTTGATTTTTAGCCGCGACGCCGGTTTTAACCTGCTCACGGGTTAAAGTATAAAGCAGATTCCCGTTAATACTCCAGAATTCCGTAACGTATTTAGTCGAAAAGTTAGCCAGTCCGTTATGTCTGGTTGGGTAATTAAACTTAGCAAAAGGATTGCTGGCATATTTGAAGAGGTTATTATACCACCAGTCAACTGCAAGAGCCGAGGCTAAGTTATCATTATAGATGTATTTCACAGTTGAGGTGAGATATATCTCGTTCTGAGTATATTTTTCGTGCCGTTCTCCTGCTTGTACTCCCGGATCATTATACGTTGAATCTTTATCCAGGAAGGAATTAAAGTTACGATTGTATTTGGCCGATGCCTGGTATTGTATTTTATTCGATTCCTTGTTTTCGTAATGAAGTTGTGAGATGAAATTATTTTCGGAAAGTCTTTTGGCACTATATGAATTATAAAATACAACAGGGCCGGGCAATCCTCTTTCTGAATTGTAATAATTGAGCTTTAGTAAAATGTTTTCGTTGGAGTGTAGAGCAAAACGTGTATTAAGTTCTGTTCTGATACTTTTGACATCACTGTTTTTACGGGAAAGAATTTCGCCAATATTGGAACTGGAACCGTAATATTGGATAAACTTGTATTTCCCATCCGCTAAAATTCCATCAGCCGATACATTCATCGCCCATTTCTTACCAAATGTCCGATTCATGAACAATGACGGATTAAATAACCCGAATGATCCCGTTTTTACAGTAGCATTTCCTCTCAGTTGATTCTTTCCATCATATTCCGGCAATTTCGTATTGAGGCAAAGCACTCCCGCAGCAGCAAACATGCGTGCGGTCTGGAAAATGTCGTTGGGTTGGCCGTTGTTCAACGAAATATCAGAGATGTTATCCAGGGAAAAACGGCTGAGGTCGATTTGTCCGCTTTGGATATCACTCAGCATGATACCATCGTAGCTCACCCCGGTATGCTGGGCACCCAAACCTCGTAATGAAACCGTTTTTAATCCGCCAATGCCGCCGTAATCCTTTACAGTCACTCCGGCAAAATGTTTGGCAACGTCTGAGATGGAAGCTGCATTCAACCGGCTTATTTCATTTTCGGTAAATAACTGCACAGGCATCGCAGCTCTGACTACTTGAGAGTTGTGTCCATTCACGAGTACTTCCTGCAACTTAACCTGGGTTTTTACGGAATCTTTTTCGGTCTCAGAATAGACTGACAAAGAGGCCGCACAAGCCAAACATAAGTTCAGGAGGCGGAATGTGATTCGATATGGACGTTTTTGAATCAAAATAACTGTGTTTAGGTAACAAGTAATGACTAGTCACAATGACAGCTTTCAGAATAAATGATTGCAACAAGGGCAAAAGAAGTAAATCAGTTTGCGGATGTTTCTCAGCTTTATCCTCGAAAGCTTTTGAACTAACGTTGCCGTGGCAGGTCTTCTGACTTACTTCCGTTTGGGGCGGCCTTCCCGTCGCATGACAGTGGCGAAAGTTTTGCCCAAACGTTTGGTGAAGCTTACAGCAGCGGGACTGTTCCGGATTCTCACCGGATTCCCTTTTCATCCTCGACCGCGAATGCGGCTTCGGAACCAAAGCGGTTGCAAAGGTAACGATTATTTCCGGAAATCAAATCCGACGATTTAATTTGGAAATGAATCGGATTGTATTGTAGCAATTGGATTTAAAATCATTAGCTGTAAATGATATTGGTGGAAATGCATGAATGGAATTGGATTCTAAGCTTACGGAATATGATTTTTGACCGTCGAAAATCATCCTGTAAAATTATAGATCGGATTTCGGCGATTGAAATTTGTCCTATAAAATTATAGCGTTAAAATTGACCGCCGAATTTAACGCTATAATTTTATAGGCTTAAAAAATGTAGTTGGAAATGGTCCTATAAATTTATAGGCGACCTTATAATGGAAAATCTTGAATCTATAAATTTATAGGGGTCTTTCAACCGACAGAAAATGAGTCTATAATTTTATAGGATGGTTTTCAACCGTAACTTTTATCTTTTAGATTTTTACAGGCAGCCCTTCAACGGCTGAAAATTAGATTCCATTCATTTAGAGCTGAATTATTCCGTCAACTTCCCGTTTTTAATCTTAAAATCCCCTCTTGATTCGTTATATTTGCACCTCAAATAAAAGGAGCAAAGGATAGATGGATTGAATGAATGAGTATTCGAAATCCATTTTCCTGACTTTCTTCATAACATTGATCCATGCTAGAACCCATACTTTCCGTCGGCATAGTCTCCGACATTGAGATTCCGTTTTCTTTTCAGGGAAAATACCTGCTGAATGGAGCAGAAGAGCTTCATCCCGGCGATTATACCGCCTATCTGATTGATGCCAAAATCATTTTCAATGGTAAATTTTACGATGAAGTGACTTTTCAGCCCGCTTCTGACGATGCTTCATTTACGTTGAAAGAAGTGGTGATTGGTATCGGTTTCCATTGGGAGCGCAAAGAGGTGCAGTCGTTTCGTGGCTCGCTCAAACTGATTCAGGAAAATCACAAAATCACTGCCGTCAATCTGATTCCGGTGGAGGAGTATCTCAAAAGCGTGATTTCGTCTGAGATGAGTGCGACCAGTTCGCCTGAACTGCTGAAAGCTCATGCCGTCATTTCTCGAAGCTGGTTGCTGTCGCAGTTGGCCAAGAAGAATGATCTGGCGGCAAAATCGGTCACGTATGTTTCGGATACGCAGACCGAAACCGAATGGATCAAGTGGTGGGACCGCGAGGATCATCTGTTGTACGATGTCTGTGCCGACGATCATTGCCAGCGCTACCAGGGTATCACCCGCGCATCGACCGAAAAGGTGGTGGAAGCCGTGGAAGCAACACGGGGGGAACTCCTGATTTCTGATAATGCCATTTGTGATGCCCGTTTCTCGAAGTGTTGCGGTGGCGTACTTGAAAAGTTCGATAATTGCTGGGAACCGGCTTCGCATCCTTATCTGCAAAAGGTTTTTGACCGTGCCGAAAACGCTATATCCGACACGCCCGACCTGACCATCGAAGCTGAAGCCGAGAAGTGGATTCGCACTTCGCCGGACGCCTTCTGTAATACGCAAGATGCAAAAGTGCTGAGTCAGGTGCTTAACAATTACGATCAGGAGACAGCCGACTTTTATCGCTGGACGGTTACTTATTCTCAATCGGAAATATCAGATCTGATTCGTCGTCGCACGGGAATTGATTTCGGAGAAATTATAGATTTGCAACCGATGGAGCGGGGCGTTTCAGGCAGATTAATAAAACTACGCATTGTGGGTACGAAAAAGACATTAGTAATCGGCAAAGAATTGCTCATTCGCAAATCGCTTTCGGGGTCACACTTGTATAGTTCAGCCTTTGTCGTGGATAAATCTATGGGTGAAAATGCTATTCCCGAAAGTTTTACCCTCACTGGAGCAGGGTGGGGGCATGGTGTCGGCCTTTGCCAGATTGGCGCTGCCGTGATGGGGGACAAAGGTTATTCGTACCGTGATATTTTGCTGCATTACTATCGGGATGTGGCTTTGGAGAAAAAATATTGAGAAAATTGTAGCACACAGATGACACAGATTTGGATCGATTTTCACTGATAAGAAAGATCTGTGAAAATCTGTGTTGCTTGCATCTGTGTTATCAGTGTGCCAATAAAAACAAGAAATGGAACAAAAAACAAGAAATCCCTGGAGCTGGATTCCCTCGCTCTATTTTGCCGAAGGGTTGCCCTACGTGGCGGTGATGGTCGTGGCCGGAATCATGTACAAACGCCTGGGACTCGCTAACGATACAATCGCAATGTACACCGGTTGGCTCAATCTTCCCTGGGTGATCAAACCGTTGTGGAGCCCTTTTGTGGAAATATTCAAAACCAAGCGCTGGTGGATTGTTCTGATGCAGCTAATACTTGGGGTAGGATTGGCCGGAGTTGCCTTCTCTTTACATGCTACACATTGGGTGCAAATGACTTTTGCTTTCCTGTTTTTGGTGGCGTTCTCATCGGCCACACATGACATCGCCTGTGATGGCTTTTATATGTTAGCGCTTCCGGCACACAATCAGGCCGCATTCATGGGCATTCGAAATACTTCTTACCGCATTGCGATGATCACCGGACAAGGATTGTTGGTGATGTTGGCCGGATACATTGAGCAAACGACACAAAACCTCAAAGTGGCGTGGATGATCGTGTATGGTATTTTTACCGCACTTTTTATTCTGCTGCTGGCTTTGCATAAGTTTTCTTTGCCAAGACCGGACGGCGATCACTCTCTTGAGACACATTCGGTAAGCCATATCCTGAAAGAATTCGGAGGGACTTTCGTTAGCTTTTTCCAGAAAAAGCAAGTCTGGGGAACTCTGCTGTTCATTTTGTTTTACCGTTTCGGAGAAGCTCAGATCACGGTGATCAGTAAGCTGTTAATGCTGGACCAGAGATCGGCAGGCGGACTTGGTCTGAGTACGGAAGAGGTAGGTTTCCTGTATGGAGTCGTATCTGTCGTTTTTCTGCTTTTGGGCGGAATTCTCGGCGGTGTTTTTATTTCCCGCAACGGACTGAAATATTGGTTGTGGCCAATGGGATTGATGATCAACGTTCCACATCTGACCTATGTCTATCTATCGCAGTTTTATCCAACCAGTCTGTGGGCGGTTTCTACTTGTGTGGCTATAGAGCAATTCGGATACGGGTTTGGATTTGTCGCGTTTATGGTCTACCTGATGTATTTCTCCGAAGGTAAATACAAAACGGCGCATTACGCCATTTGCACCGGAATTATGGCTTTGGGCATGATGTTGCCGACCATGGTGGCCGGAAAAGTACAGAAATGGCTGGGCTATCCCCATTTCTTCCTTTGGGTCATGTTTTGTACTGTATTTACCTTTATCGGGGTGGCTGTGGTTAAAGTGGATAAGGATTTTGGAAAAAGAAAGATTTAAGAAATAGCACACTGATGACACTGATTTGAATCGATCTCCACGGATTATCTGTGGAAATCTGTGTTGCAGCGCATCTGTGTCATCTGTGTGCCAAAAATAAAAACAGAATGGAGAAACTAAAACAACTATTTGAAAACTACTTTGGCGAACCGCTGAAAACGACCGAAGCCATTCCCGGTTCCGGATCAAACCGCTTTTATGTGCGCCTGATCGGTGAGAAAAATTCTTGCATTGGTACGCGTGGTGAATCAACTGTGGAAAATGAGGCGTTCATCTATCTCGCACAACATTTTAATGGAAAAGGACTTCCGATTCCAGCGTTATATGCCGTTTCAGAGGATCGGATGCATTACATTCAGCAGGATTTAGGCGACCTGGCCCTGTTTGATTATGTAGCCAAAGGTCGTGAAGCCAATAATTATTCGGCAGATGAAAAAGAGATTCTGTGCAAAACAATGGCTGCTCTTGCCGATGTTCAGGTGAAAGGAGCCGAAGGACTCGATTATTCAGTTTGTTTTCCCCGGGCGGAGTTTGACCGTCGTTGCATCTTCTGGGATTTGAATTATTTCAAATATTGTTTCCTGCGCCCTTACGGTGTCGCATTTAGTGAAAATACCCTGGAAGATGAGTTCGAAATCATGGCGGATCTGCTTGAAGCTGAAGAAAACGATGTTTTCCTGTATCGTGATTTCCAATCGCGCAATGTGATTGTTAAAGACGGAGAACCGTGGTTTATCGATTTTCAAGGCGGTCGCCGTGGACAGGTCTATTACGATGTGGCGTCATTTATTTGGCAGGTTGAGGCTCACTATTCAGCTGAAATGACTGATTTGCTGATTGATTCTTATCTGACTTCTTTACGCAAATATCGTCCGGTGGATGATGCTGCTTTCCGTGAGCGATTGAGACACTTTGCCCTGTTTCGCCTGTTGCAGGTGTTGGGTGCCGGTGGCTTCCGTGGCTTGATTGAGAAGAAGCAATATTTCATCGACATGATTCCGAAAGCCATCCGCAATATTAATTCGCTGCTGGGTGAGGAGGGTTTCAAGGAATATCCTTACCTGACTAACTTATTGAAAGAACTAAACTAAACATAACGATCTCACTCCAATTTTCGCTGTAGGGAAGGCAGGAAGAAGCTGTGCTTGCGTCTTTTTCCCCTCCTTCGGAGGGGTTGGGGGAGGTCACTTTGAATTATGAAAGCCCTCATATTTGCCGCGGGACTCGGTACCCGCATGAAGCCTTTTACTCACTCGATACCAAAGGCCTTGATTCCGGTCAATGGTAAACCGCTGCTCCAAATCACTATTGAAAAGCTCAAAGCAGCTGGTTTTGATGAAATCATTGTCAATGTTCATCATTTTGCCAATCAGGTAATTCGTTTTTTAGATGAAAACGACCGTTTTGGTATTCGTGTCGAGATTTCGGACGAACAGGACTTGCTCCTTGAAACCGGTGGGGGCATCAAAAAAGCCTCCTGGTTTTTCGATGACGGAAAACCTTTTCTGGTGCATAATGTTGATATCCTTTCCGATGTGGATTTGGCGAAAATGTATCAGCACCATCTTAACTCAAAATCCGATGCAACGCTTTTGGTTAAGGAAGTGGATGCAGACCGTTCGTTGCTGTTTGATGATACCGGAATGATGAAGGGCTGGACCAATAGCGTGACCGGCGAGGTGAAATCGCCGATAGCTGGCTTTAATCCGGCAGATTACAAGAAATATTCGTTTGGTGGAATACATATTCTTTCGCCTTCTGTATTGAACGATATGGATAAATGGGAGGGGAAGTTTTCGATTATTGACTATTATCTTTCTATTGCCGAGAAAGCACGTTTACAGGCTTATTTGCAGAATGACTGCTATTTATTGGATGTGGGAAAACCGGAAGCTATAGAAAAGGCTGAAGCCTTTCTTCGATAATAAAAAGGCCCGCTGTCAGAATCATTTGACAGCGGGTCTTTTTTGTTAATACATTATTTTTCCGAATAGCCTTTTGGCTTTAGCGATTGACTCGGGATTGGAGGAATCAATTCCGTATTTCTCTTTAGAAGGAATATCAAGTACGGTTCCTACAGGAACAGTATTCGGATTTCGGATTTTCTTCTTATTATATTCGTAGATATAGACCCAGAAAATCTTATCGCCATAATATTTCAATGCCAGTAACGTCAGTCTGGAACCGGGTTGCATGACTTCTGTTGCAATGGTATCAGTCGAATTTGCTTGAGTAGGCTGTTCTGCTTCAATCTTTGGTATTTTTGCAGCTTCTTGGTTGCGAGTTTCAGCTTCAGTCTTTGGCTCTGTTGTTGACTCTGCCAAAGTGTCTGTCGATGGCGATTTAGATAAGAAGAACAAGGCAATCTTATTCGTAGCATGATTTTCGATCGGAGCCTGATTGCCCCCGAAATGTTTGATTACAATTCTGTTTGCCGGAATATTGTATTTCGTTTTCAATATGTTTGCTACATATTCGGCTCTTCGTTTACTTAAGTTGAGGTTGTAAGAGCGGGTTCCCGTACTTGGATCTGCATACCCGTAGATCTCAATAACACAGTCTTTACTTTTTGCAAACTCATCAGCCGCTTTACGGATATTGTCTTCTTCATTAGGTTGATACACGCTCTTATCTATGTCAAAACTTACGAAGTCACAAAGTAAAATTTTACTGCACTCCGGGAGATCATATTTTTTTATCAACTGTTTGAGCTCAATAGCACTCTGAGCCGCTTTCTCATAGTCTGATTTCAGTTCATCATAGGCTTTTACGAGTTTTTCGTTTTCAGCATTGAGTTTGCTCTTGTCATCGGTTAGTTCGTTGATTTTTTTGTTGAGTTTATCCTTCTCTTCCGGTAAGAATGCAGTTCTGAATCCGCGGTATGTTCCTGGAAAAGTATAAGTAACACCGAGGGTCAGCGATGCAAATCCTTCATATTTGATATTTGACGAATTGAAACTGGTATTGAATTTGAAATACAAAGGAATTATTGATTCTTTGACATCTGCAAAGAATGCGAGTGAACTGCTGAATTTATGCTCGAAAATCAATCCCGAATTAACGATCAGGTTTTTATATACAGTGGAAGAATCTTTAATCTTCATGGCTGTAATTCCAGGTCCCAGGTAGATCGATAATGAATTTCTTCTTTCAGGATTGTATCCGGCAATGAGATTATTCAAATTAAAAAGCACTTCACCGTGTAAGTCAAATCCAAGAATATCCTGTTTGATTTTTGTGGTAGTCGTGTTTACCGATATTATTCCGGGAGGAATAATACTTCCAGAAATTGTGGTATGAGGAATCCATGTATTGATATCCCATATTCCGGTTTCTAGTCGCAGACCTACTCCTGGTGTCAGCCATTTTCCTCCAAAGATATTTATTACCGGGGGGGCAAGTTTTATAGAAGAGTTACCCGAGCTACCGAATCCTTTTTCAAGGGAGTGGTTACTGATCCCAGCTCCAATCCCGGCCCCGATGAACCAGTTATCTGACGATTTACTTGTGGTAAGCTTAGGGAAATTGTTTGAATCACTTACTTGTGCTTGGGTAAATGGTAGACAAACAGTAAAAAGAAGAAAGAGAAAATGTTGTTTCTTCATAATCCAGACTTTAATATTGCAAATATAAAAGATTTCACATCTGTCAGCTAACAAATCTCTAAAAATTTGAAGAGTCTGTTTGCTAAGTTATAATATGCTGCAAAGGGATAGTCGGTTTATAAGATACAACATTGCTGTTTTATTAAAAGTTTGAATAAAAGCTACCCTATAAATCGATTCTTTCTAAAACAATATAGAAAGAAGGCGACTTATAGGGTACCTTATTTGTAGCAGAATAGCTTATACTATTTGACTACGTAACTTTTCTATTATTAAGAGTCCTATTAAATATATAAATGAGATGAAACACCCAACTGTAAACCCTATTGCAGTGCCTTTTATTTTACCAATTCGTATTTTTTCTAATGGGAAAATTGGGGCATCAATTATTTGGATGAGAGGGGTTTCTCTTCCTAAACTGATTTTTAGCATTTCCAGGTTTTTCTTCATTTCAATATAAGCATTAGCGGAAACCTGTATATCTGTTTGTTTTTTTGCAAGACCTATGCCTGCAGAAGGCTTAACTGCATTAAGTAGATTGTCTGCCATAAATGCTCGTTGAGAAACGGCTCTGTCAAGTTCAGCTTTGATAGAATCAGTTTGGTGCTTTAATGTTTCGTAGTTTTGACGGGTAATTTTTGTTTTTGTATCAACGTAAAATTGTGTTGTTACTTGAGTTAAGTTCTCTACGAAATATTTTGATAAAGCTTCATTCTCAGAAACAAAAGAAATATCTCCGATGCTTAGCTTTTTACTTCTTCTACTAACAGTTAGCAATGGCTTTTTTAAGATCTGTCCGTAGATTAATTTGATAATGCTATCCTGAGGTCTGCTAAACGTTTCCTGTTTTTGATCAATTGGAAAGTTTAATTCTCTTATCTCTTTGAATTTGCTTTTTTTCCATTTTTCATCCAACTCATACGTCTTAATATATAGATTGAGAAGATTGGTTTTTTGGTTGTCAATCGTAATTGGAGATAAAAGTGTTTTTTCAATGAGGTAATGAGAGGTAAATAGTTCAAAAAGATTATCTCCTCCAAAGGCTCCACTTGAAGAACCTCCTAATGAGAATCCAAACTGACTGGCCAGATTTGATATCCCACTTGCTTTTTCATCATCTTCAACTGCAAAAGAGAGAGAAGCTGTGTATTTGGGCTTAGTGGTTAAAGAGATTGTAAGTCCAATTGCTGCAGACAGCGCTATTATTATAGAAATTGTGATTGATTTCTTTCGAATCAACCTTTTTACGTCTTTAAAGTGTTTGATTAAATCCTTAATGGATATTTCGCTGTCTTCGTTTATAATATTTTCTTCCATATATTCCAGTATCTCTTTTGTATTAATCTTTTAGAGGCGTTTAAAACGATTTTATTACGCTTAATAATATAGCTAATACAGAAACCAAACTTGTTGAAATAGCAACTGTCTCTGCAGTAGTCATTGATTTTCTAACTGGTTTCTCTGGTACAATAATGCGTGATCCCGGTTTTACTTTCGGGTAAAATTTAAGTCCTAAAAAGCAGGTCGTAACCTCTACTGAACCATTGGCATGTATAATGTAAGATTTACTCGTTTTAGCATTTGTACTATACCCACCTGCATTGTTGACATAAAAGCCAAAAGATTTTCCTTTTTGATAACGAACGGTGTTTGGACGCAGCACTTCTCCGTTTATTGTGACTGTTTCAAGGGATTTAGGAATAGATAATACATCACCGGCTTCAAGTTTAAGATCGTAGTCCGAACCCGGTTTTTTCAATATCTTTTCAAGGTTAATCGCAACGGTTTGAGTTTCATTGAGAATTTCTTTCTTAACTCTTAGGCTGTCAATTTCATTTCCTTTTTTTATCACTTTTGAAGATATACTACCGGAGATGTCTTCCAGTAATTTCTTCTGGGATTCATTACTCTCTAACTTGCGAATTAAGAAAGCACCTTCTGGGTAAGCGTAGTTTGTTAAACCTCCGGCTAATTTAATCAGATCTGAAATTCGCTGGTTCTTTGAGGTTATTACATAACTACCTGCAGATCTGACTTCACCCTCGATCTTAACATCTTTCATATTCTCAAATCCAAAAATTGGACGAATCATGACACGGTCTTCTCTTTTTAATTTGAAAGAAGCAGTCTGCTCAAGTGACAGGTTTTTGTCCATCTGGATTTTAAATGATTCCGCTTTGTTGATATTTTTATTCAGAATATTTTCATCCGTAATTTGGCGATATATTTCAATCTCACCTACGTTAGCCGTATTCTTAAATCCATTTGACATCAGGATAATATCCTTTAGGCTCATACCATCAGCAAAAGGAAATCTTCCAGGGTTCATCACTTCCCCTGAAATATAAACAAATTCTTTTTCTTTCAGATCAAGAACAGAAGAGATGAATATACTATCTTCTCTTTGTAGAAGAATTGTACTTTTTCCTTCTAATATATCTTTAGGACAGAAGGTGGTCATTTCGGGTAGTCCGGTTGCATTCTTTCTGAAGATGGTGGCACTATTTACGAATGCATCTTCTTTCAGTCCGTCAGCCTTTTCAAGCAGAGTTCTAAGATTCATGTCTTTGGTAAGAGCATAGGCTCCCGGACGATAAACAGCTCCTGCTATTTGAACACGGTTGGTGTAACGATTCAAAATCTCACCTACCTTGTATTCATCTCCGGGTTCGGTTTTAAATATCTTGAATTCATCATAAGCGATATCAATAACAGACTTTTCTTTCAATGTGTTTCTGTTAGCTGTAATGCGTTCGCGGTAAGCTTTTTCTGTAAATCCACCGGCAAATTCGATAAGTTCTTTGAGCGTTTCTCCGGGTTTCATTTCAAAAATAGCCGGATTTTTAACCTCACCGGTGATTGTTACACGATTGCGATAAGGGAGTACTTTGATAGCGTCCTGATCATGAAGGCGAAGATTACTTTGTTTGCCGTAAACCAGGAAATCATATAAGTCAATGGTTGCAATTACTTTACTGTTTCGGATCACTTGGATATCACGGAATGAACCACTTTCCTTGGGACCGCCCGACTGATAAAGAGCATTGAATACAGTAGCTAATGATGGTATTGTATATGAACCGGGATAAACAATTTCACCAATAACATTTACCGTTATACTGCGGATATCTCCTAACGCGATGCTAACAAATGTATTTCCTGCAGAAATTCCTCCATAAACTCTGGCAAGTCGTGATTTAATTATTTTCTTTGCCTCTTCAATAGTTAATCCTCCAACAGAGATTACACCGACATTGGGGATTCTGATATTTCCTTCCGGGCTGACATTTACTTTATGACTGACTTCCGATACCCCATAGACATCAATGAGTAATTCGTCATCAGGACCTAATATGTAGTTTTGTGGAGTCGCTAATCTCAGGTTGGGCTCAAATGATAGATTAACGTCGTTGAAGATCGAGGCTCCGAAGATTTTGGGTTTAGCAGCTTTGATGGAATCCTGTTTTGCTAAATAAGCTTCGTAATACTTTGCCTTTTCAGGATCGAACCGGAATTCTTCCGGCATTTGGTTTTCGTCAGATGTAGAAATTCGTTTTTTTGCTCCACCTAATTTGTCATTGTATTTGACGATTCTTTTTTTGAGTTTGGCAATCTCTTCTTTGGATGCTCCTTTAGCAGTGGCATATTGGTCTAGCTGATTCATAGAGACACCTTCAGATTGCATTTTAGAGACAATATCCTGAACCTGTTGCTCACTCAAATCGTCGGTGTTCAAATTCTTTAAAAGATCTAAGGATTGCGCTTGTATGACATTAAAACAAATCAGAGCAAAGAGTAAACATACGATTTTCTTCATAGGAACTATTATAAACTTTTGAGATATTAGAACGGTAAAACTACTGATCTAATTGTGTTTTGATGAAAATAATCTATTGTGGTAATTTTTCCACGTCAAAATTAATACAATTATTCCAAAAAGGAACGGAAAGTTGAATCTCTTAGTCCTAAGAATTGATGAGATTAGTTTCCAATGTTTTTTTAATCTGAAAGATAACAGACAGTTGCCAGAGATTTACTGTTGAATGAATTGTCAATTTTTTATTCAAACTTTCCCGATCATCTTCAGATATTGCTCCAGTCTTTCCGGCTGTTGCGTGCCGATGAGGATTTTCTTTCCCGTTTTGAGATAGAGTTGCAGACCTTTGTTACCGGAGAGGTTGATGGCCTTGCCGCTTTTACGTCCGTATTTGAGTCCCCAGCCGCCGTATTCACCCATTGGGTTGTAGGTGCGGACTTCGCAACGCTCGATCAGCATCCACGGGATTTTGCGGAAAGTCAGATGAAACGGAAAGAGTTTGTACGAGATGTTGAATTCGTCAATGATGGTTGTCAGCTTCATGGTTTTGAAGAAGAGGGTCATCAGCACGGAGAGGGATGAAAATATTGCGATGGTTTCCGGACGAATTGTTTTCGTTGTAGCCAGCTCCATCAGCAAAATAAAAACGAATAGAAAAGCGACGAGCAGTCCGATCCATAACCAGACGTACTTGATTTCCTGGGTTTCTTTGTAGCGCATGGGAATTCGAAATTGTTTGTAATAATTTATTTGATTGTGAAAGGATGGACAGCATTTCCTTCTATGCTTGCACTTGAAATAAGTTTGATCCCATCAATTAGCCACTGATTGCTATTTTTCGTCAGTTTGTAAAGATATTTGTCTTTGTAAAGAAATTCGACGGTCACATAAGCCGTATTATTTATTGTTTGTGTTTTCACCACTTTAGCCCGATTCAGTTCGTTGAGATCATTTCCATAATCCTGGACCAACATGACATAATCAAACTCCAATCCTTCAGCCGGACCTTCGAATAAATGAAGTTTAATAAATTGCTTATCGCATTTCCTGAAGTATTCTCTCCAGTTATTCAGATACTCAGCTGAAACGCATTTGCTTTTCTGTACGAGGGATATGTACTGTTCTGTTTTCTGAAAGTTTATGCTATATGGTTTGCTAGAGTCTTCTGAGAGGTAGTTGTTTATCACATTTATCTGATCAAGTGCTGATTTATTATTCTTATACCAATTCAGAAATGCAAAAACGGTTTTTTCAGGTGCATTTTTCTGGAGTAGGGAGTTTTGTGCTTGTGCATAATTACTATGTAACAACGCAAATATTACGAGCAGTCCGATCCATAGCCAGACGTACTTGATTTCCTGAGTTTTTTTGTAGTGCATAAGATTATAATTGTCTTTTTTGTTTCCTGGCTTTTATAACCGATTTTTTTATCCCCAGTTTTTGGGCCCAAGTGGCTAAATCTGAATTAGGGTCGATCATTTGTTCGTCCATTTCTTTTTTTGTTAACCCTCTAAAATTCTTTATTGTGATATGAATGCTTCTAGACATGGTTTGAATGCTTTTATTCAGGGGGTGACCCGAAGTCACCCCCTGAAAAGAATAAAATTTACTGCCCCTCACTCTTTTTCGCCTCCTCCGCTTTCTGGTTGGCAGCGCGGGTCGCGGCGGCCTTGGCGGAAGTGAACGATTGGGAGATGAGGTTGTTGATGGTGGCGATCAGAGGTGTGAATTCCGGCATTGAAGGTTCGAGCAGGGAGATCAGAGAGAAGAGATTTTTCAATGCCTTGATCAGATCCGGACGGGTAATCGTCAGCGTCGGTAAGTCGGTAGGCGCGTTGGCTGCGCTTTCGGTAACTCCCTTTTCATACGCAACCTGAGCTGTCTCCATCTCCTCGAACCACTCCGAAAGAGTCAGAAGTGTCATTTCAGCAGCATAATTGTTACGGAGGTCTTTGATCAGATTGGCCAAAGCCGCCGTTTCGGCTTTGTCGCCCAGCGCATGAGCACTCCAGTCGTACCGACGGATCACGGAGAGAATCTTCAGGGCAGCTTCCCGTTTTTCAGTATTGGCACGGTGGCTCCAGGCTTCCGTGCAGAATCGGAACGCCAGAAAACCTTCGTCTCTGATCTCATCCAGATTCCGAAGAATCGGGGTGGAACTGTTTTTACTTTCCCGCTTAAAAGCAAGGTCAAATTTCTCAAAAGCATTTCCTGCGGCATTGATCAAAGGCTTCACTGGCGAAGCATCTGTCAGATTTAATCCGTTGCAGGCAGTCATAACCCGTTGCGTCAACGTGTATAATTCGTCGTTGGGCAACAATGAATAATTAAATGTCTCAATCATAGTTTTTTTCTTTATCAGTTAAACAAAAATGAGATTTTCAATCATTATCATCCTCTCTGGATGGGTTTAGGCTAAATCGAAACGGGAAAATTGGTCTCTGGAAAATCCGGATGTCGGAATTTTTCGTTTTTTTTCTCTCTGGCTAATTCCAACGTCTCCCCAAACGTTTTTTTTCGTGTCCGGGAAAATCCGGAGTCTCAAAAAAGAGTTTTTTTTGCCTCTGGCGCGCGCCAGCCTCAAAAAAAACTGTTTTTTGAGACCCGGAATCCAGCCAGAGGGGAAATTGACGGTTTATTTTGACTTCGGAATTTTCCAGGGGCAAAATTTACGGGAAAATTCCCCTAATCTATCCCAGTTTGTCAGATCTTTAACCTCAATCTTACATAATCAAACTGCAAATTCTCAGTTTTATCGACTTTTGCTCGTTTGATGACAAGGCAAGAATCATTTTCCCATTTTACTTCATGTGGTCCCCAATTTGAGATTTCTTTTTCGAATACTTTATCAAAACCTCCATTTTTTTCTTTGTAGAGTTGGATTCCATTTTCTTCAAAACAAGCAATTAAGTCGGATGAAGCACAGACAAAGTATTTTTTATTAGGAGAAAACAAAGGCGGTTCCCACAATTCCATTTTCGTCCCATTCTTTAGATTTATAAATATCTCATAAGAGTACTCTGAATATTGTGCTTTTACATGGACATATGGAATATGACTAAGCGTTTTTATATATTCATGATAGAAAGGTGAATGTTGCTCTGTCGAATCATTTTTCAAAAATATGATTTGATTGTTTTGTAAATGAATTTTGATACCCTCTTTAGTCTGTTTTATTCGGTTTGTATCGAGCGGAATTGTGTCTTGATCCGATGGGTATTTGTAATGAACCGAATTATAATAGTTTTCGCTGATAGAATCCAGTGCGTAAACCTTGCCGTTAATCATTAATGTATCGAATGGTGGACGAACATCTGCCTTTGGTAAATCTGCTTTTTTGTGATTACATGCAGTTGTCAGTATAATCAATAGGGTGGGGATGAATAATCTTTTCATTGGCGGATTCTGATTTTTGTTATTCCAACAGTCGATATTATGTCTAAACAGGTGATTCCGATATTCCTTAATTGCAAATGTAAAAGAATCTTTCTAATTCCCTGATTGCATTTGATGAAAAATCCTACGAAGTGGTAAAATTTGAATAAAGGTGGGTGTGCCATACCTGACAGGTTTTCAAAACCTGTCAGGTATAAGAATAACCAGATTCCCCCTGTTAATAATCCGCAACTTCCCAAGCCATTGATTTTTTACCTGCCCGAAAAGGCGTAAATTTGCGTTCCTGAAAAAACAACGCTATGAACGAGCAAGAAGTGATCGAGGTATTGGGCGCCCGCGTCCACAACCTCAAAAATATAGATGTGACGATTCCGCACAACAGCTTTACCATCATTACCGGGTTGAGCGGCAGCGGTAAATCGTCGCTGGCTTTCGATACCATCTTTGCCGAAGGGCAGCGCCGCTACATCGAGACCTTCTCGTCGTATGCACGCAATTTCCTCGGCAATCTGGAGCGACCGGATGTGGATAAAATTTCCGGCCTCTGTCCGGTGATCTCCATCGAGCAAAAGACCACCAACAATTCCCCGCGCTCGACCGTGGGAACGACTACCGAGATTTACGACTTCCTCCGTCTGCTTTTTGCCCGCGCCGGTGAGGCCTATTCGTACAATACCGGCGAGAAGATGGTGAAATATACCGAAGAGCAAATCCTCGAACTGATCCTGGAACGCTACATCGGCAAGAAGATTTACATCCTCACGCCGTTGGTGCGCAACCGAAAAGGACATTACAAGGAGCTCTTCGAAAACCTGCGAAAGAAAGGTTATCTCAACGTCCGTATCGATGGCGAAATCCGCGAAATCCTGCCCGGCCTCAAGCTCGACCGTTATAAAAACCACAGCATCGAATTGCTGATCGATAAGCTTCAGGTGTCGAACAAAGACGAGCAACGCCTCAAACAAAGCGTTCGCACCGCGATGAAACAGGGCGAAGGACTGATGATGGTGCTGATGCCCGATACAGGTGATCTTCGCCACTACAGCCGCCAGCTGATGTGCCCTTCGACCGGACTTTCGTATGGCGAACCCGCACCGCACAACTTCTCGTTCAACTCCCCGCAGGGAGCTTGCCCGAAATGTAAAGGGCTGGGGATTATCAACCAGATCGATCAGGAGAAAATCATTCCGAATTCCGATAAAAGTATTCACAACGGTGGTATTGTACCCCTCGGCAGCTACCGTCAGACCACGATATTCTGGCAAATCGAAGCCATTGCCGAAAAATACGGCTTCACACTGAAGACTCCGATCAAGGATATTCCCGACGAGGCGTTGGAGGAAATCCTCTACGGAACAGACGAGCGTCTTTCCATTAAAAATCATGTGTTAGGAGTAAATTCCAACTTGTTCCTCAGTTATGACGGAGTGGTGAAATACATCGAGATGCAGCAGGAGAGCAGCGCTTCCGCCACCGGACAGAAATGGGCAAACCAGTTTGTGAAAATCTCAATCTGTCCCGAATGTAACGGTCACCGACTCAATCAAGAAGCGATGCATTATCGCATAGCCAATAAAAATATTTCGGAACTTGCTGAGATGGATATTTCAGAGCTTAATCTTTGGCTCGCCAACGTCGAAGATCAACTGAACGACAAACAGCGTGTCATAGCTACCGAAATCCTGAAGGAAATCCGTTCCCGACTGAGCTTTTTGCTCGATGTGGGCTTGAATTACCTTTCGCTCAACCGTTCCTCACAATCGCTTTCGGGTGGAGAGAGCCAGCGCATTCGTCTGGCTACGCAAATCGGTTCGCAACTCGTGAATGTGCTTTATATCCTCGATGAGCCGAGTATCGGACTTCACCAGCGCGACAATGACCGGCTGATTCATTCGCTCAAGCAACTCCGCGATACTGGCAACAGCGTGGTAGTCGTGGAGCACGACAAGGATATGATGCTCAGCGCCGATTATGTGATCGACATGGGACCGAAGGCCGGAAGGCTGGGAGGGGAGGTTGTTTTCTCCGGAACTCCACAGGAGATGCTGAAGCAACATACGCTCACCTCGGCCTATCTTAATGGCGAAATGGAAATCGCCGTACCGAAAGAGCGTCGTGCCGGTAATGGTAAGTCCATTACTCTGAAAGGAGCAAAAGGACACAACCTGAAAAACGTAGATGTAGAATTTCCGTTAGGCAAATTGATTTGCGTGGCGGGAGTTTCCGGTAGCGGTAAGTCCAGTCTGATTAATGGAACGTTACAACCGATCATCAGTCAGAAATTCTATCGTTCATTGCAGGATCCGCTTGAATACGAAAACATCGAGGGAATCGAACATATTGATAAAATAGTAACTGTCGATCAAAGTCCGCTGGGAAGAACGCCGCGTTCGAATCCGGCAACCTATACCGGAGTCTTTTCCGATATTCGTAATCTGTTTGTCGGAATGCCGGAAGCAAAAATCCGCGGTTACAAGCCGGGTCGATTCTCTTTTAACGTAGCCGGTGGCCGATGCGAAACCTGTAGCGGAAACGGTTACAAAACCATCGAGATGAACTTCCTGCCCGATGTGCTTGTCCCTTGCGAGGATTGCCACGGCAAGCGCTACAACCGCGAAACGCTCGAAGTTCGCTTCAAGGGAAAATCCATTGCCGATGTGCTGGATATGACCATTGATGCGGCGGTGGATTTCTTCGAAAACATCCCGTCTATTTTGCAAAAGGTGAAAGTGCTTCAGGATGTGGGATTGGGTTACATTCGTCTCGGACAACCATCCACCACTTTATCCGGAGGAGAAAGCCAACGCGTGAAACTGGCTACCGAGCTCGCCAAACGTGATACGGGAAAAACACTCTACATCCTTGATGAACCGACTACCGGGCTTCACTTCGAAGACATCAATGTGCTGATGGGTGTAATAAATCGTCTGGTGGATAAAGGAAATACGATGATTGTCATTGAGCACAACATGGATGTCATTAAATGTGCCGACTATATCATCGATATGGGGCCGGAAGGTGGTCGTGGAGGTGGTGAGTTGCTGTGTGCCGGCACTCCGGAAGAGATTTGTTCCAAATACGATACGTTTACCACGAAATATTTGAAGCAGGAGCTTCACTAAGGTAGAAAAACGAAATCGGCGGATTCAGATTGAGTCCGCCGATTTTTTATTTGGATAAATTGAGCTTTTGCCAGGGAATAAGATAAGTCAGGTTGACGGATATTGAATTATTTGCCGAACGGTCAAAATATTCCTTTTTTGCATTAGAGAAAACATCACTTAATGCGTAGTAATAACGGCCTTCCAATAAAAAGCATCCAACTCCGGTACGGAGTTCAAATCCGGCACCTCCCACCAATCCATAATCCAGCCGGTTATCAATTGTCTTTCCATGCTCTTCCAGCAATTTGTTCGTAAAGTTTCGCTTCTCTTTATCTGAAAGCAGAAATGCTACTTTGGGACCCAGATTCACGAAAAAACGGTATTTATGGTTTCCAAAAGTAACGTGAGTCAGGAATGGAATTTCCAGGTAATTCAATGTTCGTGAATAGGAGAGAGTCGTGTCGGTAAAGTTTTCTTTCCATCCCCGCTGAGCAAGATTACTTTCGATGATTAACCCGAAATGACTTTCGGAAATATATCGAAAGGTAAGTCCGCCATCGAGTCCCTGTAACATACTTTGTTTTACGACCGGAATAAAGCTAACCTGAGAAAGAGTAACACCTCCATTTACCCCCAAATAGGTTTCAGGTTTATAGTTTTGTGCCTGCAGGCTCAGTGTTGCTAAAAGGAAAAGGGAAATAATAATCTTTTTCATTGTGTTTTATTTCAGTATATCAGCGAGAGTGAACATTATCCGGACTGATTTTCTCAATCTCATAATTTCGCTTATAATGGATCAGATAAACGTTCTTATTGATTAAACCGCCCCAGTTGTTGACACGCTCAAAAGAGAATCCGGTCTGAATTCCATCGTAACGATTCCCTGCAATACTTTTATCAAAGTTATTTCCGGTGGATGAGAGTGCTTTGAGGAAATATAAGCCACTGTCATAACCTAACACCCCGTACTTAGGATAACTGTTGATGATGTCCCGCTGATACCAGCTCCGGAAATGGCTACTGAATTCCTTGTAGCTATATTCAGTCGGATTTACAAAGAAGGTCGAATAAATGTAGGTATTCAGGCGGTAAAACGCATCAATATAATCCTTGACGTAGGTTTGCCATTCCGGATATCCGAATAAGGAGATTTTGTAGCTTGAGTTATTAACGGCTACAGATTGCAATTCCGGAATAAAAGGCTTGATAGCATTAGATGTCCCGGAAGTCGGAACGATTATATTTTCTTCGCTTTCCGATAATACCGAAGTTATCTTTTCAATATCTTCCGGTTCGGTAACGGTGTAAGTCTGATAATATATTGCATTACGTTTGAGTTCGGTTTTCAGCGTATTGATGAATTCGGTCTTGTCTCCCTCTTTGTCTTTTTCAGAAAGGAAAATCACCTTGGCGTTTCTGAATTGTTTACAGAACATCTGAGATGCTTCTGAGTAGAGGTAAGAATGAGGTGTATTTACCTGGAAAATGTGTGAATTGGTCAGCACATCTTCATTTTTTGAAGTGAATGGAATGACAAGAGAGATGTTATTCGCTTTGGCAAATTTTGCCACCGGTGTAATGTGTGCACTATAAAATGGTCCGATAATCATCTGCACATCGCTCATTTCAGGAGAGTGGAGGATTTTATTGATCGATTTGCTTTCAGATCCGGTATCGTGTACGTAAAGATTGATTGAAACCCCCTGGTTTCTCAGCTTTTCCACAGCAAGCAGCAACCCTTCGTAATACTCGATGAAACGACGGGACTGTTTAGATGCTTCTTCCCCGGTTTCATCCAGCATAAAAGGCAACAGTACCGCAACTTTGATAGGTTCGATAGTTGCAGGTGTAATGATAGGTGTCTCTTCTGTAGGCTTAGCTTCTTGTTGTGTTTCCTCTTCTTTTTCGGGAAGCTGTTTTTCTGTTTGGGCCGGAGTCGGTATTTTGATGATGATTCCAGCTCTGAATCGTCCGGCTAATCCCGGATTTGTTGTCAGAATAGAATCGATGGGTACATTGAATTTACGGCTGATGCTATATAGAGTTTCATTTTTCTTTGTAAGATATTCGAAGAATGCTTCTTCAGTGGTTTCTTTTTTCTCAACTTCGTTTTTCTTCGCTTTAGATATATCAATCCGGATAACTTTACCAATCTGGAAATTTTCAGCTGTCAATCCGGGATTGAGGTCGGTAATATTCTGAATCGTGATTCCATATTGTTTCGCTAAAGAGGAAAGAGTTTCCTTAGGTGCGATTGTATGATATTTGTAATCTTCCTTGCCCGTTTCTTCCGCCACTTTCACTGTCTGAGGAATTTTCAGCGTAAACCCGATCTTGAAATTTTTATCGGATTCAGGATTTAGCTTTTTAATAGATGCCGTTGAGACGCCGTACATAATAGCAATAGATGACAGTGTTTCACCTTGTTCGATAGTGTGATAAAAGAACCCTGATTCGTCTTGCTTGCCATTGGGCTTTTTTACGGGGATACGGAGTGTTTGTCCTGATTTCAGTCCGTTCTCGATATCCGGATTACTTTTGATGATTTCGTCCTGGGTAATATTGAATTTCTTACAAATAGAATAAAGTCCTTCACCTGAAGCGACCTGATAAATGTAATATTCTTTGCCCTCTTTCGTTTCTTTTTTGTATGGCAAATCCTGTGATGATAGCGTTGACGATAGCAATAATGCCAGATTCAAAAGGAGGAATTTTAGTGTGCGCATAATTCTTATTTCTTTAGGTAAGAAAATTACTCCTGCAAAATTAGAAATAATATTGCAATAGTGCCTTTAAAACGCTTTGTGTACTTATTATTTGTACAAAATAGAACAGGTAACCGGTAAAAGTATTAATTTTGAGATGGAGTTTGATAGATTTTATATGTCATTAATCTGGAATTATAATTATCAATTTATAATGAGAAAATTTATTTCACTATTGTTTTTCACTGTAGCGGTTTCTTGTTTGACCATACATGCAGAATCTATTAATGTAACGTCTGGTGGTTCAAATAAACCCATAAGGATTCAGACTTCTGATCCTTTGTCCTTTGTTTATGTTTGCTATAATTTGGATGATGTAACAATGACGTTTAGTGATGAAACTACATCTCCTCAATGGTATAAATATAGTAGTGGGAAAGATCCTGTGCTTATTCCTGGTTCCACATCGTACACGTTAAAGAAAACGGAAAGTGAAAGGGGGTATTCTCTTTCGTATAACGATAAAACATACTGGGTGTGGTTGATAGACTATCAGGATTATAAGGATTCTTTAAGACTGAATAAGTCGATTTATTTAGGGGCAAATCCAATTAGTTCCTGTGATCAACTTGTGCTAAACTCTAAAGGGTTAGATAGAAAATATTCTATTCCATATTATGCACCTTCTGTTTCGAATGCTAAATATTATGACGTTAACTGGGCATTGTCTTATAAATCAATGACGTTTGATCCTATATCAAAAGCATACATTCCAATGGACACTGTTATAACGCTTACTTATGGTGATAATCTAAAAACTGGTGGGGGGATATATCTCTTTGATGATGAACTCCCGTTAATGAATACCAATTTTGGAGTTGCCGATCAGTTTGCATACGATTGGAAGCTGGGTAATGCCGCCGAAAGCCCTGATATCTATTTGGCAAAAAGGGTAAAAGTAACTGTAATTCATGAACACAATCCTCTTCGTAATGAGTCCAATAATATGGTCAGGGGAGAAGACGCAAGCTCGACAACAGGTACAGCTCCGTTTGATATTACTTTTACGGCTTATGCGAATAAACCAGTTGCTACCTATTTCAGTTGGTCTATTCTGGATTCCCTGGACAATAAAATAACAGCTTCCTCAGATGAATCACTTCGTTATACCTTCAACAGTGGAAAATATAAGGTGAATTTATCTGTCGTAAATGCTAAAGACTCCTGTGAATCCACTTATTCTGAGTCAATTGATGTTTCCGAATCAGGATTGAAAGTTCCAAATGCGTTTTCACCCAATGGGGATGGGATTAATGATGAGTTTAAGGTTTCGTATAAATCGCTTTCAAGCTTTAAAGGTTGGATATTTAATCGATGGGGCGTTCAGTTGTTTTATTGGACTGATCCTTCAAAAGGATGGAATGGAAAGGTGAATGGAAATTATGTTTCTACCGGGGCTTATTTTTATGTAATAGAAGCGACAGGATCTGATGGGCATAAGTATAAGGAAAAAGGTGCTGTAAATGTATTCAGCAATAAATGATATTTTTTAGGATAACTCAGAGGCTTTGATTTTTTAATCAAAGCTTCTCTTTTTTATTTGGAATATGAAGATAAACAAAGTAATAACTTTTTGTGCCGGTGTTGCATTTCCGGCATTCGTAACCATGGCGGCGGATATTGATGCCAGTCGCCCTAAACCGGTTAAAGAGAAAGTCGAGATTGTCCCGCTTTCGCCTGCTCCTGCCTTTTCTCCCAGAATTGAGTTTTGTGGTCAGGCAATTGATCTTAAGCGCTACGATATGTATGAGCGATTTGATCGCGAATTGACCACGATGGTTTATATGCAGTCATCTACTTTGCGTATTATTAAGTTAGCTAACCGATATTTTCCGGTGATTGAACCTATATTGGAACGGATGGGGATTCCAAACGATATGAAATATCTGGCCGTTATAGAAAGTAGTCTGAATGTGCGTGCGATCTCACCGGCCAAAGCTGCCGGATTGTGGCAGTTTATGCCGGCAACAGGACGTCAGTATGGTCTGGAGGTAAATGATACTATTGACGAAAGGATGCACGTTGAGTTGTCAACCATTGCAGCTTGTAAATATCTGAAGGATATGTATGCCAAGTTCCAGAACTGGCCTTCAGTGGCGGCTGCATATAATATCGGTGCGGGACGTATCACAACAGAGCTTGAAAATCAAAAAGCCAATACATCTCTTGATTTGTGGCTTGTTGAGGAAACATCACGTTATGTATTTCGGATTCTTGCTGCGAAGGAATTAATGTCTCATCCGTCAAAATACGGCTATACTATAAAAGCTAATCAACTTTATAAGCCAATTCGCTGTAATGAGGTTGTTGTTAATGCACCCGTGGATGATTTGTACAAATTTGCCACAGACAATAATACGACCTATTATCTTATTAAAGATTTTAATCCATGGTTACGAAGTAAGAGTATTTCCAATGTCTCGGGTAAATTGTATAAGGTGAAAATCCCTGTGATAGAGGATTTGAATTACACCTCAGAGCCAATGGCTCCTTTTGATAAGAATTGGATAACCGAATAAGATAGTGATAGTAAAAAGAAAAAGGGCGATTTAAATAAATCGTCCTTTTTAGTTGCGGAGGCCAGACTCGAACTGACGACCTTTGGGTTATGAGCCCAACGAGCTACCAACTGCTCCACCCCGCGATGTTTACGTGTGCAAAGGTAATGCTTTTATTTTAAGTTGCAACACCTTTGCGAAATATTTTCTGATTATGCTACCTCGAGAGTATAGAACCCGTATAAAAAAAGAGTATCTTAAACAGATACTCTTTACTTGGTTGCGGAGGCCAGACTCGAACTGACGACCTTTGGGTTATGAGCCCAACGAGCTACCAACTGCTCCACCCCGCGATGTTTACGTGTGCAAAAGTAGTGCTTTTGTTTGATCTGACAAATTTTTATGTGATGAAAATTGTGTTCAATATGTTTGAGATTGGCTTATGCACAGAGGCATAGTTAGATAGAATGCTGTTAAATAATGTGTATGTGTGTGGGAGCTTGCATGAAAGGACTTGTTTTCTGAAGATACTTGCTGTTTTTCTTGTGGACAAACAATCAAAAAGCGTGACTGAAAAATGACTTCAGTCACGCTTTTATATACGATTCTACTATTCAATAGTGCCTCTTCTGATTCTGATTTTAATGGCCGGTTCTATTGGGTTCTCAGAAATAAAGATTAAGTAACCGCCTCCACCTGCGCCGCTGAGTTTCCAACCATAGGCCATATCTTTATAGCTCTCGATCTGTTCCCAAACCCCGTCCGTAATCATATTGGGAAACATGGATATTTGTGCTTCAAATGATTCGCGAAAGGCATTGCCAAATGCTTTAAGGTCTTTGGCTTGTATGGCTTCCCAGCAATCTTGTGCTGCTTTGCCAAGGCGCGCAGCTCCCTCTTCATTGATATGGGTGTTGTCCAATACATTGTAGCTCGAATTGCGTGGATATAACGGAATCATATAAATATGATCCTCAATCCAGGATAAAGTATCGTTATCAGTGATAGATTGAATATTAGTAGGCCAATAATTTCCCTTATCGTACCAATGTTTATTCAGCCCCGGTAAAACAATGCCTAAGGAATCCTGTGATCCGCTCACATATTGTGTGCCAGGGGGATTTTCAAAGCAGAAGAGAGTTTTTGCTAGTTTTACTTTATCGCCCGCTGGAATATCTGTCTGCCAGAGTTCGATTGCTTTTTTACGTGAACTGGTGGACATTCCGCTTCGGTCGTTGAATTCATAGTCCGGTTCGATACAAATAGTGAGTACCGGGCCGGCTGCATATTTCGATACATAAGGTTGATCGAGCCACCCTCCGGCGAGGTCAATGCGGTAGGGAATACGACATTCCTGGCGAAGAGCAGTTGTGGAACGAACAGGTAGTCCAACATGAGGAACGCGTTTACTGATTACGTATTCAATGCCGAGCTCTTTGGAGATTTTTTCTTTTTCCAGGCTGTGCCCGTCTTCATTGACGAAGAAAATATCCGGTTTCAGCTCTCTGAGCTCTTTTTCGAAGTCAAGCAGACCATTTCCTGTATTGATCCACGCGTCTTTTACCACTTTAAGGGCTTTGACCATAAACAGACGTTCCTCTTCCGAGTTGATTGTTTTGCGGGCTTTCAGATCCTGGATTGTTTTGTCAGAGCCTAATCCGACGTAAAGATCGCCCAATTGAGCTGCTTCCATAAAAAATGCCACGTGTCCGCTGTGTAGCATATCGTAGCATCCGGAAACAAATACTTTTTTAGCCATTTATCTTGATATTATGATTTTATCTATGCTGTAATGTGCTGATGTTGTCGTTAAAAAACAACTGACAACAGTTTGTTGTCAGTTGATGTTTGCAAAAATAGGAAATATTTTGGTTTGTTTTTCTATTGAGATATATTCAAAAAGTTAAAAGTCAACCTTCCTTCATCGTCAGTTGTACCCGTTTTCTCTCGAAATCTACAGAAAGAACCTTTACCTGAACATGCTGGTGAATCGAAACAACTTCAGTCGGATCAGAAACAAAACGATCTGCCAGTTGTGACACGTGAACAAGTCCGTTTTCTTTAATACCGATGTCAACGAAGCAGCCGAAGTTGGTGATATTGGTCACAATGCCTGGAAGTTTCATCCCTTCGCGCAGGTCGTTGATCGTTTTAACCGTTGGGTCGAACTCGAAGACTTTAATAATACGACGCGGGTCACGACCTGGTTTATCCAGCTCTTCCATAATGTCGAGCAGGGTGGGAAGACCAACTTTGTCGGTGGTGAAGTCTTCCAGTTTTAGTTGCTTTTTTAGCTCTTTGTTAGTGATAAGTTCCTGAACGTTACAGCCAACCGTTTTTGCCATCTTCTCCACTATACCATAGCTTTCAGGGTGGACTGCTGAATTATCCAGCGGATTATCGGAATCAGGAATACGAAGGAATCCGGCACTTTGCTCAAAAGCCTTCTCTCCCATGCGGGGGACTTTCATCAGTTCCCGGCGATTGTGGAACGGTCCGTTTTCAGCACGGAAATTGACGATATTTTGTGCCAATTGAGGCCCTAATCCCGAGATGTAGGTCAGCAAATGCTTGCTGGCCGTATTTACATTGACGCCGACTAAGTTCACACAGTTTTCTACGGTTTGGTCAAGGGTCTTTTTGAGCAGGGACTGGTCCACATCGTGCTGGTACTGACCGACACCGATGCTTTTCGGGTCAATTTTGATTAATTCGGCCAAAGGATCCATCAATCTGCGCCCGATTGAGACGGCTCCACGGACGGTTACATCGTATTGCGGAAACTCTTCCCGTGCCACTTTTGACGCGGAATAGATGGATGCTCCGTTTTCACTGACTACGAAGACCTGAACCTTGCGGTCATAGCGAAGGTTGGTGATGAACTGTTCCGTTTCGCGGCTGGCGGTGCCGTTACCGATGGCGATGGCTTCGATATTATAACTTTCCACCAGTTGGGTGATTTTACGAGATGCTTGTATTTTTTCGTTTTGTGGTGGATGCGGGAAGATGGCTTCGTTATGCATCAGATTTCCCTGTGCGTCAAGGCAGACGATTTTACATCCTGTGCGGTAACCGGGGTCGATACCCATCACTCGTTTTTGCCCCAGCGGTGCTGCCAAAAGCAGCTGGCGAAGGTTTTCGGCAAAGACCCGGATTGCTTCTACGTCGGCTTTTTCTTTCGATTCGTTGGCAAATTCCGTTTCGATGGAAGATTTCAGCAGACGCTTGTAGGCATCTTTTACCGCATCTTCTACCTGTTGCGATGCCTCGTTATTGCCTTTTACAAAAATGCCGTTGAGGCGGTCAATGCAATGGTCGTCCTCGGGGGAGATGGATACCTTGAGAAAACCTTCCGTCTCTCCGCGACGGATCGCCAGCAAGCGGTGTGACGAACAGCGTTTCAGTGGTTCGCTCCAATTGAAGTAGTCGCGGTATTTTACCCCTTCTTCCTCTTTGCCTTTTACGACAGAGGTAGAGATTACGGCCTCTCTGGAAAATACGTTTCGGACCGAATTGCGGGCACGTTCGTTTTCGTTAACCCATTCGGCAATGATGTCGCGGGCGCCTTTGAGCGCCTCCTCCTCGTTGGCAACCTGGTCATTGACAAACTGTAGGGCACGACGGGTGAGGTTATTCTCCTGTTGAACCATCAGTATTTTGGCCAGAGGTTCTAGTCCCTTTTCTCGGGCGATTTCGGCGCGTGTGCGGCGTTTGGGTTTATAAGGAAGGTAGATATCCTCCAGTTCGGTGAGCGACCAACTCTCTTCGATACGTTTCTTCAGCTCACCGGTCAGTTTGCCCTGCTCTTCGATGGTGCTGAGGATGGTCTGTTTGCGCTTTTGGGTTTCGGTGAGCTTTTCATGCTGTTCCTTGATGTCGGCTACCTTGATTTCGTCCAGTCCGCCGGTTGCTTCTTTGCGGTAACGGCTGATGAAGGGGATGGTGGCGCCTTCATCAAAAAGCTTTATAGTATTGTTTACCTGTTTTTCGCTCATGGAGAGCGATTTGGCAATGAGTGAAATGAAAATCTCCATTCGGAAAAATATAGGTTAATGAATCGGGAGCAAACTTAGGTATAAAATCCGGAAGCATTTCACTCTGGCGCTTTATATCTTCTCCAGAATTTAAGTTTGGTCAATGAGGTATAGGTAATCATCGCATCGATCCACCGGTATCGGCGCAGATGATGTATTAGCCGGTAGCAGAAGACCAGAAATACCAATACGATAAAGCTTTCCAGTGTAAACCGTGCCAGTTTGTCAAGAAACGAATCGCTGTTGAAGATGCCCCATTTGCTGACCGGAAAATATCGGTAGAAAGCGCTTATTACAAAGGTATAAACCAATACCATAATGGCGGCAAACATCCCATGCCCCGCCTCAATGGCCCGTTGCGGGCAGTTGTTGATGCAGCGCATGCAACTCTCGCAGCGGAAGCTCCAGTAGGGGCGGTCGGCCACTTCGTAGATGGCTTTCACGGGGCACTCTTTGATGCACTTCCCGCAACGGTTGCAGGCGCGGGTGGCATACAATGTTTTGGATAAAATAAAACGTCCCACCAGGAAATAGGCGATGGCGATGGGCGAAATCAGCGCATCCTGTACAATGTCGCATGCCGCACGGTATATTTTTTTGCCTGAATAAATCTGTCGGGCGAAATGACGGGTCTTCTTTTCGCACCGGGCAACGATGGCTACGATTGTCTTCGGTCCGTAGCCGGGGTGGAGCGAAATCCAGTTTGACGGCATGTCGATGGAGCGCATTCCCGCCACGTGGTACCCTTTCGTCCAAAGGATAAAAGCTGCCAGCCACAACGCGATCCCCGATAATCCCGGGATGTAAAGCGGGCCAAACTTCATACCAGCCCGGGTATTCATCAGGAATACGGGTTGGTGTTCTTTGGTCGTAGGCATTCGTAGCAGGAAATATATCATCAGCGGCGGGTAGTTGAAGCCGTGGGTGGGGGAGATGAATCCCAGCATCGTATCGGGAGTCATCTCTCTGGCTATGCGGTTTTGCGAAACGTTGATCACGCGGCTTTCGAGTCCGGCGTTTTGCGCTTCTTCATTCATCCAACGAGCGACCATCCGGGCATTGCCTGTGCCTGAAAAATAGTAGATGTGTATCTGCTTCATGCAATATTGAAAGGGGATTGGAATTTAGAGAATGCAAATATAGTCAGAATTTAAAGGAGGTGAAGCGATTGGGGTGTTTTGAGTATTTTGCATTGATAGCACGTCTTTTTCCTGTATTGATTGTAAGAGGGTATTCTACAACATAAAAAAAATCGTATTGGTAAATTACAATCCGATTGAAATAGTAGTATATTTGCAAATATAAATACGTGTATATATGTTGTGGTGTAGGTGAAGATGAAATGAGAAGTTTAGTTTCTGGAATATGACTCAAATGATTAATGTCTAATAATTTAAATATAATGATTATGAAAGTCCTAGTGATTGGAGGCAATTTTGCCGGAATGACCGCTGCTATGGAAGTGAAGAAAAAGCTAAAGGGCAGTGTTAATGTGACTGTAATTGACCGTAATCCTGATTTTCTGTTTATTCCCTCATTGATTTGGGTGCCTTTTGGTCGACGCAATGTGGCGCAAATTAGTGTGCCGAGGAGAGGGGTATTTGAAAAAGCAGGGATAGCATTTGTTCAAACTATAGCATTAAGTGTTGATCCTGATACAAGAATCGTTACAACCGAGCAGGGGAATTTTGAATATGACCAGCTCATAATCGCTACGGGGCCAAAAGTAAAACATGATATTGCGCCGGGTGTCAAAGAGTATGCTCATTATATTGGTCATCCAACCGGAGCTTTGGCTGCAAAAGCTGCATTGGAGGAGTTTAAAAAGAATCCCGGGCCAATGGTTATCGGGGCTACTCAAAATGCAGGATGTATGGGGGCCGCATACGAGTTTCTTTTTAATATGGAGAAATGGTTGCGTGAGCAGAAAATCCGGAAAAAAGTAGATTTATACTGGGTAACTCCTGAGACTTTTCTTGGTCACTTTGGCATTGAAGGAATGCCGATGGGGGAAGCGATGTTGAAGAAATTTATGCAAATGTTTAATATTCATTACCGTACAGGTGTTGGTGTGACGGAGGTGACACCTGATAGTGTAAAGCTAACCAACGGTGAATCTTTGCCATTTAAGTTTACCATGCTTATGCCTCCTTTTGTTGGTGTTGATTTTATTGCAAATTCTCCAAAATTGGAGGCGACTGCTAATGGCTTTCTTGATGTTGGATTGGATTACCGACATAGGAAATATTCCAATATCTGGGCGGCAGGATTGACTGTAAATGTGGTACCGCCTTTTAAACAGGGTGAAGTGCCTTTCTCTGTTCCTAAGACAGGTTATCCCAGCGACGAAACAGGCAAGATTGTAGCAGAAAATATCCTTCGTTCTATTAACGGTGAGACTAAGTTGAAAGAAAAATCATGGGGTAAAATTCCGGGTGTCTGTATTATGGATGCCGGCAAAAAGGAGGTGATTATCCTCTCTGACCACTTATTTAAGCCCCGTAACTTTGCTATTATGATTCCGAATGTTTTCTATGATGTCAACAAGGTGATCCTGGAAAAATATTTCCTATGGAAAATACGTAATGGGTATTCCTCTCTTCCTTAACTATAGTCATCCCGAAAGATAACGGTAGGTAAGTTAATGTCAATTTCTCTTTTATCATTGCTGTGCCACTAAAACAAGTATCAATATAAGTTTCTGTTGGTAATAGCCAGTGTAGAGCACCGGTTAGTTGGTATTAAGGCATGTCTCATTGTTATATATAATAGGGATATTACAGGCATATAACAGAGATATAACAGGGATAAAACACCATTTAAATGTGTTTTATCCCTGTTTATCTCCTGTTATATCTGTTATTATTTACCTGTTTTTATCCCGCTACAGTTGCTTTTACTATTCAATAAGTGTTGGTTTTCGGGTGGCTGAAGCAGCGTCACATCACATTTTAATTGTTTCTGCCAGAAAGTACATGGTTTTACAGCTGTATTTGTATGTGGCTACTTGCTGTAGTGATGTGTCTTCAGACTTTATAATTGTCAGTTAAAGCTTGGGGGGTATTCATATTGGAACCAACAGCTCTGAAAAGAGTTTAAATTGTCTGAATCTACTCAACCTTCATGATGGTGGGTTGTTTTAGAATCGTTCAAGATAGAACGTCTAATAATTAACTGTCAAAAGAACTATGAAAGTAAAAAAAGTATGGCTCGATGAAAGCCAGGATAGCTGTATTGCATGCGGTATGTGTGAATCTATTGTTTCAGAAGTATTTGAAGTGTCAGATAAAATGCATGTAATCGAAGGTGTTGATTACAGTGAGTTTTCGGATGAAATCAAAGAGGCGGTTGATAGCTGTCCGGTGAATGTAATCCGCTGTGAAGAGGAGTAAAAGTTGGATATTATTTCGTTAGCCCGCTGTTGTAAAATGGCGGGCTTTTCTTTTTCTGATGGTTGTATTGCGAATATTTAGCTAAATGAGGATTGAGTCAAAACAATTTTTGAGGAAAAAGATTTCAGCAATATCTTCTGTCAAAGTAATTTTACCTCCGAAATGTCAAAAGTGGCCGTGAGTTAAGTTGAATGTCTGACATTTTGGCAATGAGTCAGACCTTTTTAGTTTGGTATGACATTTGAATAGGCTATGTTGAAACTTAAAATTGAATCATTATGATGATCTATGTTATTTTTATTGGTTTTGCACTGATTAGTTGGTTGATTCAGAGCAGACTTCGCAGTAAGTTTGATGAATATTCACAAGTGCCCATTCCTAATGGGATGACTGGTAAAGATGTGGCTGAAAAAATGCTTCACGATAATGGTATTTATGATGTAAAAGTGCTTTCGGTGGAAGGTCGTTTGACAGACCATTACAATCCGGCAGATAAAACCGTGAATCTGAGTGAAGATGTTTATTACAGTAATAGTGTTGCAGCGGCTGCTGTTGCTGCTCATGAATGTGGTCACGCTGTACAGCATGCTACAGCCTATAGCTTTTTGCAAATGCGAAGTAAACTGGTACCGGTGGTAAGTTTTGCATCTAACTGGGTGCAGTGGATATTGCTGGCGGGGATTTTTACACTCAAGACATTCCCTGAATTGCTGTTATTTGGGATTCTTTTGTTTGCCATGACAACGCTGTTTAGCTTTATTACTTTACCGGTGGAAGTCAATGCCAGTAGCCGTGCTATAGTCTGGTTGAGCCGTGCGGGGATTACTAATGTAAATACACATGATAAGGCGACCGATGCTTTGCGTTGGGCGGCATATACTTATGTTGTTGCAGCTTTGAGTTCGTTGGCTACGTTGGTATATTATATAATGATCTATCTGGGCGGAAGTCGTCGTGATTAATTTGCCTTACGTAATATGAGATAAAGTTTGCCCTGTCGGAGTTGTTTCTGGCGGGGCATTTATTTATTTGGATATATCGTTTTGAAAATAGGCGGGAAATGCTTACTTTTGCAGCGCTTTTTAAGAACGTCCGTGTGATGGGAAATTAAGCAAGTGAAAACTTAATTTTGAGTAACACAAAATCAAACAAAAATGAAAACTTTTCAATTGTCAGCAGAGGGTAGAGCAGACCTCGGAAAAAAAGCTGCTAAAGGTATCCGTAAAAGCGATGCTATTCCTGGTGTATTGTATGGTGGTGCTGAAACAGTTCACTTCACTGTAACTCAGGATGCTATCCGTAAATTGATCTACACTCCTGAAATCTTTAAAGTAGAATTAACTATCGATGGCAAAACTTACAACGCTATCATTAAAGATCTTCAGTTCCACCCGGTATCAGATCGTATTTTGCACGTTGACTTCCTTGAAATCTTCGAAGACAAGGCAATTACAATCGAAGTACCTGTTGTACTTGATGGTTTGGCTGAAGGTGTTAAACAAGGGGGTAAATTGAGCCTTGAAATGCGTAAACTTCGCGTTAAAGCTCTTTACAACAACGTTCCTGAAAAACTTCACATCAACATCTCAAGCCTTGGTCTTGGTAAAACTATCCAGGTTGGTGAATTGTCATACGAGAACCTCGAACTGATGAACGCTAAAAATGCTGTAGTTTGTGCCGTTAAGTTGACAAGAGCTGCAAGAGGTGCTCTGGCTGCTGCAAAAGGTAAATAATTTTAGTTCGGTTGACCACCAAGGTCGCCACTTAAATTAGAAAAATGAAGTACTTAATCGTTGGCTTGGGGAATATCGGAAGTGAGTACGAGATGACCCGCCACAACATAGGATTCCGGGTATTGGACGCTTTAGCTAAAGAGTCCAATCTTGTTTTTACAGATATCCGTTACGGTGCTATTTGTGAGTTGAAAGTGAAAGGCAGAACGCTTATCCTGCTAAAACCGTCCACTTATATGAATCTCAGCGGAAATGCTGTCCGCTACTGGATGCAGACTGAAAAAATTCCATTGGAGCAGGTTTTTGTAGTCGTAGATG
>JAUZOF010000599.1 GCA_030706585.1 Bacteroidota bacterium | reverse complement strand
TATAATTCACAAGAAGGTATCATTGGTGGTTCGGCTGTTTCAAACTACGAACGTTATGGAGCAAGGTTGAATACAGAACATAAACTGTACAAAGATGTACTTGTTGTTGGTCAACACTTAAACCTGAATAATATCAACACAGTTGGTATTGCTGTTGGAAACCAGTATGGCAATACTTTACGTGGTGCTTTTACTACTTCTCCATTAGCGCCGGTATATAGCGATAATAATTTATACGATAGCCCTTATAACGATACCTCCAATTCCAAATGGAATAAAACGGATGGAAATCCTTATGGTGCGATGATGACAAATACTCAGAATCTGAACTCGAACCAAAAGCTTTTGGGAGATATTTATGCCGTTTTTCAACCAATCAGGAATTTGAAGATTAAATCTACTTTAGGGATTAATTATTCTGCATCAAACTACCGTAGTTTAACCCCGATATATCGATTCTCCATTTACTCTTACAATGAAGACCACGAAACTGTAAACCAGAACATGAGCAGTAGTAATACCCTTACATGGACAAATACCGCCAGTTATGATTTTAAAGTAAACGAGGATCACGCTTTCAACGTTATGGCTGGTACTGAGGCTATTAAATTCAGAGGTGTTGGTATGAACGGAAGCAACTGGAATCTGGTGCCACAAATGGATGATTTTAATCATGCCTATTTGGGTAACACTACAGGGAAAGCTCATCTCGATGCAGATGGTAAGACTGTGATAGAAACACGTACTGTGGGTGGTGGACCTAATGTTGATTATAGCCGTAATTCTTATTTCGGAAGGTTGGGCTATAACTATAAGGAAAAATATATGGTTAATGCAACCTTCAGGGCTGATGGGTCTTCAAAATTTGCTCCGGGTTACCGTTGGGCCTATTTCCCGTCTGTGTCTGCCGGTTGGACCATCAGCAAAGAATCTTTTATGGCTTCGACAACCGACTGGCTCGACCAATTGAAGCTGCGTGCAAGTTGGGGCCAGGTAGGCAATCAAAACTTTGATAGAGATTATGTATATGCAGCGGAAATCGGCACTTCTACCAATGTAAGTAGTAATAATCCGGCAGCATTTTACGATTTTGGTAATGCCGGTGTAAATACAGCCGGAGCTAACCTTAAATCATTGCCAACTAAAAACCTTAAATGGGAGACATCTGAACAAACAAATATCGGGATTGATGCATATTTCTTACAGAGCCGTTTATCGGTAACCGGCGATTTTTATATTAAAACCACAAAAGACTGGTTGGTGCAAGCACCTATTCCTGTAACCTCCGGATTTGATAATCGCTGGATTAATGGTGGTAATGTAAAAAACACAGGGGTTGAGTTAGCGCTTAACTGGAATGACAATATCGGTGGTTTTAGATATAATGTTGGAGTAAATGGTGCTTACAATAAGAATGTTGTTGGAAAGATTTCGACCTCGGACGGAATGATTCACGGACTCACGAATATGCTATACGCCAATTCTGAAGAGTTCTATCGTGCCGAAAACGGACATGCTATTGGGTATTTCTGGGGATACAAAACGGCTGGACTTTTCCAGAACCAAGCTGATATTGCTGCATGGAAAGCTGCCGGAAATGGGATTTTGCAGCCAGGGGGTGCACAACCGGGTGATGTGAAATTTGTTGACCAGAATCATGATGGTGTGATTGATAACAAAGATAAAGTTGATTTAGGTAATGGTATGCCAAAAGTAAATCTTGGGTTTAATCTTGGCTTCCAATATAAGAGCTTTGATTTTAGTGTAAATGCAGCAGGTGCAATAGGCAATAAAATCGTTCAGGCGTATGGCCAGAACGGTCAACAGTCAAATTATACAACTGAGATTCTAAATCGTTGGACAGGCGAGGGTACATCGAATCGCATTCCACGCGTCACAGTGAATAATATCAACTGGGTTTTCTCCGATTTGTATGTTCATGACGGAAGCTATTTGCGAATTAGCAATATCAGCCTTGGTTATGATTTTGCCAAACTTATTAAGTTGAAAGCGATAAGCCAGTGCCGTGTATATGGTTCCGTACAGAATGCGTTCACATTTACCAAGTACAATGGTATGGATCCGGAAATTGGATATGGCGTAGAGTCTTGGGTCTCAGGTACTGATTTAGGATATTATCCACGCCCGAGAACAGTACTGGTAGGAGTTAATCTTAAGTTCTAAATATTTTAAATGCACATTACTATGAAAAGATCAAAAATAAATATACTGATTGCGGGGGCTTTAACTCTTGGCTTTCTTTCGTCATGTTCAGATAGTTTTCTGAATTCAGAACCGAAAACTACCCTTTTTGATGAAAACTTTTATAAGACGGAAGCTGATGCTGAAATGGCATTGGTGGGATGCTACGATGGATTCCAATCTACAAGCTCCGGATTTCCTATTTATTTGGTCGCAGAAGTTGCTTCTGATGAGTGTTTTGGTGGAACAGGAGCTAATGATGGCAGGGGGTATCAAATGATTGACCGGTTGGACAAAAGCCAGTCTCCGGCAGATAACGATGTTTTTAATGATACATGGCGTAACTATTACAAAGCTATTTTCCGTTGCAACAACTTGTTACAAAAGCTTCCTACAATTCCATCATGGAAATCGACTAACGATTCAGTAAATAATGTAACCAAAAAACGTATCGAAGGAGAAACCCGTTTTTTACGGGCACTTATGTATTTTGATTTGGCTCGTCTATTTGAAAAAGTTCCGTTATTGACTGTGCCAACAACCGAATATGTTCCTCAGGCTGATCCGACTGATACGTATAAAGCAATAGTAGCAGACCTGAAATATGCAGCAGCAAATATTCCTGCAAATGCCTAT
>JAUZOF010000598.1 GCA_030706585.1 Bacteroidota bacterium | reverse complement strand
TAGTTTGGCGAAAGCTCTGCTTTCGTCATTGGTAAAAGCCAGCCTCCCGGCTGGCATAAATAACGATATTCCGTCTCACCGTATATGAAACCGTAGAAAAATGTAATACCGTCAGGACGTTATCTGTTATCTGCCTTCGTCCTTATTAATTGGATATCTATGAAATATTTCAAGCCAAGAGTTTTCTTGCTTTTTGTGATGATTATTGTTTTCAATTCACTTTCTGCAAAAAGCAGAAGTATGAAGTTGACATTAGTAGCCCCTAAATCAAAGCCGATCTATCCAATATTAGATTCTTTGATTCAGTGTGAACAGAAATGCAATTATCATCAATCGGATAGTTTATTCATCTTATTATCTACAGATATAACTAAGACCTTCAATTTTGAATTAGTTGACATAAATAGGGTTGACAACATCGATAATACTGATGGGTGCTTTAAATATAGAAATCATTTTATTATTGTTGATAAGGTAATAAAAGTAGAGCAGTTTAAATCCTTCCCGGAAAGGATAGAAGTACCTCTTTGTACGGAATGTATAGAGCCAATGCCTTACGAGCCGAGCACAGTTATTTGTAAATACATTAATGGGGAATTTATTATAGAGTTTAAGTATTGTAATTGCGAGAGATGGTAGTCTCTCAATCAGAAAGATTACACTAAAACCCCTCGTTGATCGTAGGCTGGTGGAGGCAGTTGAGCGAAGACTCTGTCTTCGTTCGAGTTGAAAGCAAGCCTCCCGGCTTGCAAAACCGATGCCAACATAAACAATAAAGCAGTTTCAGCAATAAGTCTGAAACTGCTTTATTCGCTTGGATATAAGCGTTAACGTAATCGACATAAGTTATAGCAGGCTCCTGAGTAGGTAACGGTTGAGTTTTTTGATTCTCGGGAAAATAAAATCATTTAGCCCGTTGGATATGAAAGTTGAAATTGATATCGCCCAGAGTGCTCCATAATCTCACCCAGATGGGAAGGAGCATCTCCGTTCCCCGGGCAGAAGTGATATCGCCCAGATCAATTATGGTTTGTTCTCTCCAGCCAATTGAGATCAAAAGTTCCTTCACCATCGCTTTCGCTTCCAGGTCGTTTCCACTCACAAAGACATTGTGGTCACCGGGAAGTGATCCGGGGTTCATTTGTATATATACATTCATCGTATTGAGGCTCTTGACCACTTTAAGGCCGGGGAACCGGTTCTGGATCTGTTCTCCCAATGAATCCGTATTGCAAACAAATAAAGAGGGGGGTAACCCTTTTGAAAAATCAAGCGGATTCGAAATATCCAGCAATACTTTTCCATCCATTGCGGCCTCACCAGCCAGCTCTAACACTTCCAGTGAAGCAAACCCACTTGTCGCATTTATGATCAAATCCGCTCCTTTTACCGATTCGGAAAAGGTCACCAGGCAGACTTGCGGATTTGCCTTGTGCCAATCAGAAAAAGTGATACCTGTCATCCGATCTGGTTCTGTCCGCGAAAGAGTCGTGTCCGGATTGCGGGTACCCATAGTCACTTTATGTCCCAACTCCACGAGGCGTTTTGACACGGTCTGACCAACCATTCCTGTACCTAAAACTGTAATGTTCATGGCCTTTTAATTTAAATGATTAGATTCTGTAAATAAGACAATTGCGTGTGTTAAGTTGTAACATTACCCAAAGTAAAATGTTCAGGAATTTATGGCTTGAAATCTGCCCTCGTTGATTGTAGGCTGGTGGAGTTAGTTTGGCGAAAGCTCTGCTTTCGTCATTGGTAAAAGCCAGCCTCCCGGCTGGCATGAATAACGATATTCCGTCTCATTGGATATAAACCATAAAAGTTGTAATACCGTCAGGACGTTATCTGTAAATACATAGATGGGAAGTTCATTATTGAGCTTAAGTATTGTAAATTCTGGTAGTTACTCAATCAAGATTACACTAGAACCTTTTCTGGTAAGAAATTGACATATTCAGTTGATTCCCTTTTTGTCCGGCAATATATTCCTCATTCAACCAGGAAGCTGATATGGATATGATATTTAACTTCCTGATGCTTCGTTTATATCCGACAGATACTTTTTTTGAAACCAGATTAACGGATTCTTTATTAAAGGCAAGCACTACGTTTTCGTTGTCAGGAGAAAGGCCATACCCCACACTTCCGTAAAAATAATCATCTGCCCCCGTTTTTCAGTGCCGCTTCTCCGTTTATATCGGTAGTTGAGTTTTCTTCCGGAAAGAAATGTTATTTTTGAAGGTCGGTCATGAAATCAAAAGGCTTGGTGTGTTAGGTTGATGGATTTTGAAGTTTATTTTTACACTAAGGTAAGGCCGGAGGCCTTGATTTTATTACGACGAAGGCGGAGCCTGTCGCCGAACGGCTGAGTGCGGTTTCTTGAGTTTGTTGAAGTTTTCGACAGGATACGTTGAATAAGGGATTTACTAATTCTAATAATTCGTGGAAACCATGGTAAACTTACTGATTGAGAAATTTGATTATATCTTTTATAGGATATGTGATTATTACAAAAAAAAGAAGGATTCAGGTGCTGAAACAGCAGCATCTTCTATCATGTCTTTAATCCAATGTTTTGTAGTGCTTGATCTGCTAATTATTATTAGAATAGCGTGGGAATATCCTATCCCAGAAAATTTTAATAAGTATTGGGTCTTACTAGTCTTTGTGCCTGTGGCAATTCTTAATTGGAAAAGGTATGAAAAATCAAGGAGATATAGAGAGTACAGGCTGAAATGGAAAGATGAAGAACCAAATAGTAGAAAACACAATGGTATACTACTAGTTTTATTTATTATTGGACTAATTCTGATACCAATTCTTTATGGCATAATAAG
>JAUZOF010000597.1 GCA_030706585.1 Bacteroidota bacterium | reverse complement strand
GAAAAAGTTTCAATTGATAAAGATAAAACCACCATCGTTAACGGTGCCGGTGACAAAGCTCAGATTAAAGCCCGGGTTAGCCAGATTAAAACTCAGATCGAAAATACAACTTCAACTTACGATAAAGAAAAATTACAGGAACGTTTGGCTAAATTAAGCGGTGGAGTTGCTGTTCTGTACATCGGAGCTGCTTCTGTAGTTGAAATGAAAGAACTTAAAGACCGTGTAAACGATGCTTTAAATGCTACCCGTGCTGCTGTTGAAGAAGGCATTATCCCTGGTGGTGGTGTTGCTTTCATCCGTGCTATTTCTGAATTAGATTCTGTAAAAACAGAAAATGATGATGAAGCTACAGGTGTAGAAATTATTAAACGTGCTCTTGAAGAACCTATCCGTCAGATTGCAACCAATGCAGGTCTTGATGGCGCTGTAATTGTTCAGAAAGTCAAAGAAGGTACTGGTGATTTCGGATTCAATGCAAGAACGGAAGTTTACGAAAATCTGCACGAAGCCGGTGTTATCGATCCTACCAAAGTTGCCCGTATAGCTCTTCAGAATGCTGCTTCTATTGCCGGGATGTTCCTGACAACAGAATGCGTATTGGCTGAAAAGGAAGAAGAAAAACCTGCTCCAATGGGTAACCCAGGAATGGGTGGCGGAATGGGAATGATGTAAAATTATTTTTCCAATAATTTTTAAAAGGCTGTCAAAATTCGACAGCCTTTTTTGCTTTTAAAGTTTTGTTTTCATCCGGAATAAAATGATTGCAGTTCATTTCATTGTTACCGCTGAATTATCCGTACAAATAAATATCTTTGCATTAATATTACTAAATTTTAATCCATAAACTGTACATGGAAAACACCAGGAATTTTTGCATCATTGCACACATCGATCACGGAAAAAGTACTCTTGCCGACCGTCTACTGCAATCTACAAAGACTGTTCAGGATAGGGATTTTCAGAATCAGGTGCTCGATGACATGGATTTGGAACGCGAACGCGGGATCACCATTAAGAGCCATGCCATACAGATGGAATATCTCTATGAAGGGAAAAATTATATCCTTAACCTGATTGATACTCCGGGACATGTTGATTTTTCGTACGAAGTGTCCCGTTCTATTGCCTCCTGCGAAGGAGCTTTGCTCATTGTTGATGCTACACAAGGCATACAGGCTCAAACCATCTCAAACCTTTACCAGGCCATTGACCACAACCTTGAAATTATTCCTGTACTGAATAAAATGGACATGGACAATGCCATGCCTGAAGAAGTAAAAGATCAAATTGTCGACCTGATCGGCTGCGACCGTGGAGATATCATCGAAGCCAGCGGCAAAACCGGACTTGGAGTCGACCGGATTTTACACGACATCGTTACTAAAATCCCACCGCCAAAAGGTAATCCTGACGCCCCTTTGCAGGCACTGATTTTCGATTCCGTTTTTAATTCTTTCCGCGGAATTATTGCCTATTTCAAAATCAAAAACGGAAGGATCAGAACTAACGAATCTGTGAAATTTTTTGCAACCGGGAAAGAATATCTTGCCGATGAAATCGGTGTTTTAAAATTAAAATTAGCACCCCGCCAGGTACTTGAAGCCGGGGACGTAGGCTATATCATTTCAGGTATTAAAAGTGCCAAGGAAGTTAAAGTTGGTGATACCATTACCCATGTCGAAAACCCTTGCCAAAGGGCTATTGCCGGTTTCGAAGAAGTAAAACCCATGGTGTTTGCCGGTATCTATCCTGTAGACGCTGACGATTATGAAGAACTTAGGCTGGCCATGGAACGGCTGCAATTAAACGACGCTTCACTGACATTTGAACCGGAATCATCTGCAGCACTTGGTTTCGGTTTCCGTTGCGGTTTCCTCGGAATGCTTCACATGGAAATCATTCAGGAACGACTCGACCGGGAGTTCAACATGGATGTAATTGCGACAGTACCTAATGTTTCATATAAAGTATACACTACTCAGGGCGAAATTATTGATGTACACAATCCTTCAGGATTACCTGAACCTACAGTCATTGACAGAATAGAAGAACCTTACATCAACGCGGAGATCATCACCAAAACCGAATATGTGGGAAATATCATGAGCCTTTGCATCGGGAAAAGAGGAATACAAAAAAACCAGGTATACCTCACCAGTGACAGGGTTGAACTTTCCTTCGAAATGCCTTTAAGTGAAATTGTTTTCGATTTTTATGATAAACTAAAAAGCATTTCAAAAGGGTACGCTTCCTTTGATTATTCCATTTCGGAATATAAACCAGCGACACTGGTAAGACTTGATATTTTGCTGAACAGTGAAATGGTCGATGCCCTATCTACCTTGATTCACCGTGACAATGCTTATGATTTCGGGCGACGCATTTGTGGCAAATTAAAAGAGCTCATCCCCCGGCAACAATTTGAAATTGCCATTCAGGCTGCCATTGGTGCAAAAATCATCGCCAGGGAAACCGTGAAAGCGGTTCGCAAGGATGTGCTGGCTAAATGTTACGGAGGTGATATCACACGAAAAAGAAAATTATTAGAGAAACAAAAACGAGGGAAAAAACGAATGCGACAGGTAGGAAATGTTGAAATCCCGCAAGAAGCCTTTCTTGCCGTGCTAAAACTCGATTAAGTGGAATAGAAAATTTCAATTTATTGGGTCAAAATATTTGGTTTCATGAAAAATTTCTTACCTTCGCAATCCAGAATCGTTCTTTAAAAGCCCGGGTGGCGGAATTGGTAGACGCGTTGGTCTCAAACACCAATGGTAGCAATGCTGTGCCGGTTCGCCCCAGGCCCCGGGTACTTTAATTACCTACCGCATCATGATG
>JAUZOF010000596.1 GCA_030706585.1 Bacteroidota bacterium | reverse complement strand
CGTTTTGCCAACGGGTCTGTGTAGCCACATCGAGTAGCCACAGGAATAGCGCCACCAACGAACCTACTACCAGGGCCACCGGGAGTACCAACACCAGCCATTTGATGAAGTATTTGAATATCGAAACCTGATCGAAAGATTGAACCAGTTTTTTTACCATTACTTGTTTGGATATAGCAAAGGTTTGAGTCTGGATGAGGCCTTTGCTGTATTTCAAAGTGCAAAGATAAGTCTAATAGGTCATTATTGAAACAAAATTAAATCTCTCCGGTATTATATCGGACGGTATCGGAGTAAGGGTTGACCGGTATGCCTCTGTTTTACTGTCAAAAGGAAGAAGAATGACAAGCAAAGTTGATTTATACAAGTTGTATCATTCGTTATATTGCTACTTTTGCAGTGAAAACACAGAGTTTTAACCTTATCGTCTCAAATCGTTTTATACCAATCATTCTTATGAATACATCAATCCATCCTTTTCCGGGTTTTTCCGATACCAAAAACCATTATGAAATACTTGACGGGCTACGTGGTGTGGCGGCAGTGATCGTAGTGATTTTTCATTTGCTCGAAACCTTCTCCGGTGGAAATAATCTAAACCAGATTGTCAATCACGGCTATCTGGCCGTTGATTTTTTCTTTGTGCTGTCTGGTTTTGTTATCGGCTATGCTTACGATGATCGCTGGGATAAGATGACTCTGAAAGGGTTTTTTAAACGACGTCTTATTCGTCTTCATCCGATGATCATTGTCGGGACACTTATCGGAGCCGCAACCTTCTATCTTCAGGACAGTTCATTCTTTCCCGGCATTAGCCAGGTACCGGTATGGAAAATGTTGTTGACAATGCTTATTGGCTTTACCCTGATCCCGGTTTTTCCATCCCAAGATATCAGGGGATGGGCAGAAATGCATCCGCTCAACGGACCGGCATGGTCGCTCTTTTTTGAATACATAGCCAATATCCTGTATGCTCTTTTTATTCGTAAATTCACCAATAAACAGCTGGCCTTCCTGGTGTTTGCCGCAGGATGTGTACTAATTCACCTGTCAATAACCCAGGGGGATGTGATTGGAGGGTGGTCGGTTACTCCGACTCAGTTACACATCGGATTCACACGATTGATTTATCCGTTCTTTGCCGGACTGCTTCTTTCACGCATTTGTAAGCCGGGACGGGTAAAACATGCTTTTTTGTGGTGCAGTCTGCTTTTGATTGTTGTCCTTTCATTTCCCCGCATCGGTGGGGCTGAGCACCTATGGTTGAATGGCCTTTATGTGGTCTTCTGTATCATTTTTATTTTTCCGCTTATCGTTTACATGGGAGCCAGCGGAGAAGTCAAAGGAAAGCGTGCCTCCCGGGTTAATCGTTTTCTGGGTGATATTTCTTATCCGTTGTACATTATCCACTATCCATTCATTTATCTGTTTATGGCCTGGGTAGATAAGCATAAAGCAAATATGCAGGAATCCTTACCGGTTGCCTTTATGGTGCTGGTATTAGTCATTGCGCTTGCTTATGCCTGTGTGAAGCTCTATGATGTGCCTGTCCGGAAATGGCTTATTCAACGGATTATGAATAAACCTGTGAAATAATATCTGCTGTTTTACATCCGGGTTTAACTGCAATTTATCCTCGTTGTTTTTTCTATACGTAACTGTTGTATTATCACTATTGTACTGTAAAGTCAAAATAGAGTACCTCTGTCGTGCCCTCATTACGACATGAGTGTAGTAGACCGGCTATTTTTTTGTCGAAATGACTATTTTTCATTACTAATTGAAAGAATTATCGACTTTCAAAATTTTAAAGATGACCTATTTTTGTGAAATGAAACCGTGGTATTTCCAATAATCTGCGGGGAATGGATTAAATCGAAGAATATGACTAAAAGGATTCGGATTTTTATATCACTATTATTACTGGGAAGTTTTGTTTCATTCAATTTGAAAGCATCCGGATTGAAAATTGAGAAACTGAGTACCGAGTACGCTGAGAAGCCCCTGGGAATTGATGTCGATCATCCCCGCTTTAGCTGGCAAATGAATTCAGATACCCCGGGGTGCTATCAGACCGCTTATCAGATTATTGTTACGGATGAAGCCCAGCTGAAGGTGTGGGATTCCGGCAAGGTATCGAACAGTGAATCTCTGAACATCAGGTATGCAGGTAACACGCTAAAACCAGGTACTCATTACAGCTGGAAGGTGATGGTTTGGGATCAACAACAGAAGATGCATATTGCAGAATCCTCGTTTGAGACCGGGTTAATGAACCCGGATCCGAAACTTTCAGTCTGGGATGGCGCCAAATGGATCGGGGGGAATGATGAGGACATGGTATTGTACTCCGCTTATCTGCCTGTGTTTAAAATCAACTATTCTCTTCAACTGGATAAAACATCGGGTAGTACAAAGGCGGGTTTGATATTGGGTGCCAACGATGTTCGCCTGATGGATAAAAACAAGAACCTGTTCAAACTGGAAAACAAGCCGGATAGCTCATACATTCTGGTCGAACTGGACATCACCCCGTTACAATCCAATCAGCCTGCTAAATTCAACATTTACCGGTGTGGTTATACACCCAAAGACACCAGAGATGTTCCGTTTAAAACTTTCCCTGTACCGGAATGGCTGATTAACGCTCAAAACCGGTATGATAAGCACACCGTTTATCTATCCATTGTGTTGGGAGATACCCGGATTGGCATTGATGGAGAGGGTAAGGAAAACTCAGTCGGAGGGCTGAATCTGAATCCGTTTGGAGCAGGTGGCGATCATCTTGCCTTTCCGGTAATTGGTCAGATCGGATTTCAGGTTCCGGCTAATCAAAGCGCT
>JAUZOF010000595.1 GCA_030706585.1 Bacteroidota bacterium | reverse complement strand
ATTAATTTTTATTCCAATATCAATGCGGCAATAAAAAATTCGGACGTTATCATCTTCGTTACACCTTCGCCATACATGAAGCAGCATTTGAAGAAGTTGAAAACAGATATGTCGGGAAAATTGGTGGTGTCAGCCATCAAAGGGATTGTTCCGGATGAAAACCTGATTGTCTCTGAGTATTTCTCGAAATTCTATAACGTTCCGTTTGACCAGATTGCCGTGATTGGCGGACCTTGTCACGCTGAAGAGGTGGCATTGGAAAGGTTGTCTTACCTGACTATTGCCTGTAACAATATTGATCGCGCTCAGCAGGTGGCACAGTTATTGGCTTGCCGCTATGTTAAGACGACCACTTCGAACGATGTATTCGGACTGGAATATTCATCCGTGTTGAAGAACGTTTATGCCATTGCATCCGGGATTTGTTACGGATTGAAATACGGCGACAACTTCCAGGCGGTCTTGGTATCCAATGCTATTCAGGAGATGGCGCGTTTTGTAGATGCAGTTAGTCCTGACCACCGTAGCATTTGTGATTCAGCATATCTGGGTGATCTGTTGGTGACAGCCTATTCGCATTTTAGTCGTAACCATACCTTTGGTACCATGATTGGAAAAGGTTATTCTGTCAAATCGGCCCAGATTGAAATGGAAATGGTGGCGGAAGGGTTTTATGGAACCAAGTGTATCCATGAAATCAATCAGCGCTACAAAGTGAACATGCCGATACTGGATGCGGTTTATAATATCCTGTATGACAAGAAAATGCCTTTGATTGAGATTCGCAATCTGAAGGATACATTCAGATAAATAAATTCGTGGGTTAAAAACGCGAATCAGATAACTACTTTACATACACTACTATACACACTTTATTATGGAAAATATTTCATTGCAAATTGAAAAAGCTTTAGGCTTTGTTGCTGCTGAAAAAGTGGCTGCTTACGAAGCTCATGTAAAAAAGTATAGCCAGGACCTGCACAACGGTACCGGTAAAGGAAACGACTTTTTGGGTTGGTTGAATTTACCATCTTCTATTACCGATGCGGTTTTGTCTGAAATCGAAGAGACAGCTCAGAAACTTCGTGCACGTTGCGAAGTTGTTGTGGTTGTTGGTATCGGTGGAAGCTACCTTGGTGCAAAAGCGGTTATTGATGCGGTTTCTAATACTTTCGACTGGTTGCAAACCGAACGCAAAAATCCGGTTGTTGTATATGCCGGACAAAATATCGGTGAAGACTATTTATACGAATTGAGCCAGTTCCTGAATGGCAAACAATTCGGTATTATCAATATCTCTAAATCAGGTACTACTACCGAGCCTGCTTTAGCTTTCCGCATTTTGAAAAAACAACTTGAAGATGGAGTGGGTAAAGCAGAAGCTAAAGAGCGTATCGTGGCTGTAACTGATGCTGCCCGTGGTGCATTGCGTACACTGGCTAATCAGGAAGGTTACAAAACGTTTGTAATTCCGGATAACGTTGGCGGTCGTTTCTCTGTTTTGACTCCGGTAGGTTTGTTGCCAATTGCAGTTGCAGGATGCGACATTCGTCAATTGGTAGCCGGTGCTGTGAAAATGGAAGGCGTTTGCGGATTGGATACTGCTTATGTTGAAAACCCTGCTGCACAGTATGCAGCTGTTCGTAACGAACTATACAAAAGCGGTAAGAAAACTGAAATCCTCGTAAACTACCACCCAAAACTTCACTTCTTAGCTGAATGGTGGAAACAACTCTACGGAGAAAGTGAAGGTAAAGAAGGAAAAGGTATTTTCCCTGCTGCGGTTGACTTTACTACTGACCTGCACTCGATGGGGCAGTGGATTCAGGAAGGTGAGCGCACCATCTTTGAAACTGTAATCTCTGTAAAAACGCCAAACTACCAAGTAGAAGTTCCTGCAGATGCAGCAGACCTAGACGGTTTGAACTTCTTAGCCGGTAAACGCGTAGATTACGTAAATAAAATGGCTGAGTTGGGAACTCAAATCGCACACGTTGATGGTGGTGTTCCTAACCTCAAAATCGAAGTTCCTCAGTTGAACGAATACTACCTCGGCCAGTTGATCTATTTCTTCGAAAAAGCTTGCGGTATCAGCGGTTATATACTTGAGGTGAATCCGTTTGATCAACCGGGTGTAGAGGCTTACAAAAAGAATATGTTTGCATTGCTTGAAAAACCGGGCTTCGAAGAAGCAACCAAGGCTATCAAAGCAAGACTGTAATTAAAACGGTAAACCGAAATATTCGAAACGCTGATATACTTTGTATATTAGCGTTTCTTTTTCATACAAAAATGGGGAATAGCTAATTAAATCCCTCATCCCTTCAATCCCTCATTCCCTTTTAGTTGATTATGATAAAAAACGCAATAGAAAAGTACCAACAGGAAAAAGGCAAAAAGATTCAGTTAAAAGCTGTCTTGTTTGATATGGACGGAGTTCTGTTTGATTCCATGCCAAATCACACGAAAGCATGGCACCAGACGATGACCGAACTGGGCTTTCACTGTTCACGTGATGAGTTTTACCTTTTCGAGGGGGCAACCAGTAGTTATACCATAAACCGTTATTATCACCGCGTGCATGGTCGCAATGTGTCGGAAGAGGAGCGTAAAACCATCTATCACCGCAAGACGCTTCATTTTAATGCATTGCCCATTGCTGATCCCATGCCTTATGCACTGGAAGTGCTGAACAGTGTCAAGGCGGCCGGTTTGATTCCGGTATTGGTAACCGGTTCCGGACAAAAGAGTTTGCTAGACCGATTGAATAAGCATTTTCCCGGCATATTTGAGCAGGAATTAATGGTGACGGCTTATGATGTTCATCAGGGAAAACCGCATCCT
>JAUZOF010000594.1 GCA_030706585.1 Bacteroidota bacterium | reverse complement strand
CGGCTTCAAGGGAATTCTCAATGCATATCTGGGCACAATACCTGAAGAGTTCACCTACAACGGTAAGAAACATACCCCGAAATCGTTTGCTGCATCTTTAGGCTTAAATCCGGACGATTACATTTCAATAACCTCTTTTACTCATCATCCTTTTTACACCAAATTTGCCGTTGAAATTGAAGATAACTGGCGCTGGGAAGAGTCGTACAACGTACCTATGGACGAAATGATGGCGATTATTGACAATGCCCTCAATAACGGTTACACCGTAGCTTGGGGTGCTGATGTAAGCGAAAAAGGATTTACCCGTCAGGGAATCGGCGTTATTCCTGATGTGGATCCGAACAAAGCTCCGGCCGGGACAGACGAAGCAAAATGGATCGGCCTGAGCCAAAAAGAAAAAGAAGATATGCTGTATAAAGTAACCGGACCGGTGAAGGAAAAAGAAATTACACAGGATTTACGCCAGAAAGGCTTTGACAACTACGAAACTACAGACGATCACGGAATGCAGATTTTCGGTATCGCAAAAGACCAGAAAGGAAACAAATTCTATATGGTTAAAAACTCATGGGGCACCGAAAACAAATACAAAGGGATCTGGTATATTTCAGAAGCTTTTGTAAAATACAAAACAATCGACTTCGCTGTTCACAAAGATGCCATTCCAAAGGACATTCGTAAAAAACTCAGCATAAAATAAGAATTCTAAGCTTTCTTGAAACAGACACGGGATGATCGCAAGGTCATCCCGTGTTTTGTTTTAAAATTAACCACATTAACGACAAAAACTATTTTATAGATTTTGTATCTTTGTAGTTTAAAATTCAGTTAGAGAGAAAGAAGGCTGTGATATAACGGGTTATTCACCGTTCACGTTCATCTTCTAAAACTCACTTCAAATAAATATTTTGACCAGAAACAAATACCTCACAAATCCAACAGACAACTATGATCAAGCTATTGGTTCTAACACTTTTGGTAAGTTTACCCACGTCTCTTTGGGCACAAAAAGGATCACTTACCAGAACGGAGAATGACGTCGTTTTCGGAGCAATATTAAAAACCGGTCAAACGCTGAAAGGTACCCGGTACACTTTCGACAACCGCATTCATAAATGCACAATTGATTCAGCGTCACATTTGGCAGCTCTCCAGTTCCGGGGCATTGCCAAAAATGGGAAATATCTGGAAAGCAAAGGGTATATTTCCAGCTTTGATTTGAATACGCAACAGATTTTGTGGTCTCGCAAAGTCAATTATCAGTTCACTTCCGTTTCTCACAAACCTTCATCGTTTTTATTGACGGATATAGATGAAAGTATTTGCATTGATCTGCATTCGGGGCAAGATATTTTCTCATTTAGAAAACACATTTACTACCAGAACGACAAATACAGGGTTGCCTTAGGGTATGGCACCAATGGCATGCTGACTTCGGCGGAGCAAACGCTTGTCGGCTATGACCTACAGAATACGCAAGTGCTTTGGAAACGAAAACTTACCCGCGAATATACATGGAACGACGCGTATCACATTGATGACTCCACGCTGATGGTGGTATCGTCTGGACTCCACACTGTTAACCTCCGAACTGGCAAAGGCTGGGACTACGACGCCATCACCGGGTCGAAAGATTATACCAAAGCGGGAATCATCAATGGATTGGGCATTGGTCTGGGAATTTTAACCGGCACATTTGTGATGGCCACAGGTCACGACGTAGTGAGCGATCTGGTATCGAATGTTGTGACCGACTCTGCAAGCTACTATTTGGCATCGCAGGACAAACTGGCTTGTCTCGATCACTCCGGCAAAGAGAAATGGGTGGTACCTTTACCGAAAGAGATGGCTTCCAGTTCCATCCTGTTCAAAAAAGACAGTGCATTGATTCTTATCAACAAGGGATCTGCCTCTTTTGGCCGGAGAACAGTCCCGGCTGGTAAAGTATTTCTTGCTTCCTATTCGTTACAAAACGGCAAATCTAACTTTTTTATAACGATCGAACAACCAAAGGCTCAGTTAACAGACATTTCGGTTACTGCCGATACCATTTTTCTGTCAACCAAAACAGATATTCTCAAAGCCTCTCTGAAAGACGGCTCTATATTGGCTACCAAAGAAAACATTGTACCAGAAAAAGAAGAAATACATACAATTCTTTCTAAACGGAAACTCTACACGGCCCTGAACGATTCCGTTTACCGAAACATTGCCCAAACAGACTCGTCATTCATACCAATTTACACCTCTCAGGGAAAGGTTTTGCTTATCGATGCTCAATTGAATATTAAACAAGAAAAGACATACAACGATTTTTACATCGCTTATTTACAGAAAGACGGACTTACTTTCATAAGCAACAAGGACAAGACCATCGTTCTCAACAAAAATGGAATTGCCGTTGCCGAACTGAAAGCATCCCGATCGGCATGGCTGCAAGGCGACATTCTCTACGAAACGCACGACAATACATTGAATGCAATCAATATTAAACCTCTAAGGAAAATGTAGGCTGAAAAGTCAGATTTTTCGACATACGACAACGTGTTAATACTGGTTGATGTTGTATGAGTCTCGTTATTGGCCTCTAATCCTTTTAAACATTTATAATCGATTTGCTTCTCAATGCTTCCTTTAAAAACTATCTCATAGATTTTGTATCTTTGCAGTCCGAAATTCAGTAGCCGGCAGACTTTCTGCGGTTACACTATGTAACGATTACACGATTAAACAAAGAGATATGTCTAAGAACTTCAAAAGAACATTGATTACCACCGCTTTGCCCTATGCAAACGGACCCGTCCACATCGGCCATTTAGCCGGAGTTTATGTACCAGCTGACATTT
>JAUZOF010000593.1 GCA_030706585.1 Bacteroidota bacterium | reverse complement strand
GGTCTTTTCATCCAGCTTTTCAGCCAGGCCTCCACAGTAGTCCACTTTGAGGAAATCAAACTTCCATGTCTTGAAAAAGAGATCGGCATCCTGTTGGTCATGTTTATAGAGGCCGCCCCCTACCCCGCCGGGCTGTCCGCTGTACTGCGAGCCACAGGTATTCTCCCCCGCTTCGGAATAAAAACCGGCCTTTAGTCCTTTTGAGTGAATATAATCGACCAAATGACGCATACCGTTAGGAAATTTGATCGAATCTATCCGCAAGGTACCATTGGGATATCGTCCCTTGAAAAAACCATCATCAATATTGAGGTAATGAAATCCAGCAGCTGCAATCCCTGAAGAAACCATCATGTCTGCCTGTTTTTTGATTACGTTTTCATCGATCTTCACCCCAAACTGGTTCCAGCTGGCCCAGCCCATCAGTGGTAATCGGGGGAGCTGCGATTGAGGATTAGTTTTTGTTTGTGCAATTGCCATTGAGCCGAAAAGAGTAAGGGTCACTCCAAGTAACAACTTTTTCATACGTCATTATTTATTTTTGTTTTGGCTACGTATGGAACTCGCATATAATGTCATCTACTCTGATGAACATTAGTTCATGCTTGTTTCATAGTTAGATAATTAAATAAAAGAGCACCCTTTGAAAAGAGTGCTCTTCTGATTGTTATGGTTTTAAATAGGTTTATTTTGAAGATATCTTATCTGAGATGCGAAAATAATCAAAATCGGCATAACCACCAATATGCTTAGTTGCATAGTTAAACAACCCGAAGCGATAACCCATAAAGTGTTCCAAGGAATATTGCATGTGTAGCGGTCCTCCAATTACATTCCACGATTTACCGTCAAGGCTATAGAAGAATTTCGCAATGTCGACCCTGTTTCTGAAGTCACATTCGATTTTAAGATAAACTTTATTCTGAGAAAGAGGAATGCTTTGCAGTTCCGTTGGTTTGTTGGATTCACCGCTAACCATGACTAAATATTTAGCACCGTCTTTCATTTTTACACCGACCTGTCCGAACTTCGATTGCAAAGCGCATAACCCGGCGTAATCGCCCTCTTTCATTTTGGTCACATCAACTAATGTAGTACCAGAGCATACAGGTCCGATGGTTCTTTGAGTCAGTGTATTTCTTGATTTGAGGAAAAGAGAATCCAGGCGACCTGTTTTCAGGCGTAAATATCCGGGACGTTCTGTTACCGACCACAATCGGTTATCTGGATTGTGATTCCACTGCCAAACCAACGGCAATGCAGGTTCCCCTTTTTTACGGGTAAATTCGTCGGAGTTGACAATTCCCGGGATCAAGCCTTTACTTGCGGGCAGATCAAGTGTTTCTGGTACTTTTCCATTTACACCCAAAACCGGCCATCCATCTTCCCATTTAACAGGAACTAAATAAGGAATGCGACCTACCGCTCCATAATCACGGAAGAGATAAGAAAACCATCGTCCGTCAGGAGTATCTATCAATCCCCCCTGAGCAACCCCCAAATCTTTCAAACCCAGGCGACCTTCGTAAGGGCCAGTAATCTTATCAGCACGGTGTATTACTACTGAGCGCATACCATTTCTAGGCCAGGTGATATTAAACAGGTAGTACTTTCCTTTAATTTTGAACAGTTGTGAACCCTCAGCTGGTAATCCTATCGGACCTGCCGGAGCACTGGCATTATCTATGATTACCTGTTCGGTACCCGGTTTTATTCCTGAAAGATCCTCTTTGAGCTCTACCAGATTAATTTTACCACTGCCAAAGACTAGATAAATACGTCCGTCTTCATCAAAAAGCAGGGAGTTATCATGATAAGAGGGACCAAACGATATGGCTTTCCATGGCCCCTTTTCAATATCTTTGGTCGAATAAATGTAGGTTTTACCGGTGGTCTGAGCAAAGGTACTCACGTAGTACATTCCTTTGTGATAACGTATGCTACTGGCCCACGATCCTCTTCCATATGTGCTTTTCCCGTTCACCAGATTCATTGCGTCAACATCGGCTAACGTATCATAGGCATAATTCACCAACCTCCAGTTTACCAGATCTTTCGACTTCATAATCGGTACCCCGGGACTCATGTGCATGGTTGTACTGGACATATAGTAAGTATCACCCACCCGAACCATCGACATATCGGGTACATCCGAGTAAATAAGTGGATTGTGGGCTTTGGGAGTCTGCGCTTGTAAATGCCCGCTCAGGCATAGTAGCAAAACAGACATTCCTAAAACAATTGTTTTTCTCATAATTAATTATTGATTTTAATGGTTTATGCTTCAAGACAGATGTATAAGCTTTACAAAACCTTATACACGCTAATAATCACATACGGCTCTTCTCCCGGTTTTAACACGGGCATCGTTAGCGTACCCAGAAATATGGCATGGTTCAGATAGTCGTAAGGGCTTTTTGTTGGCGCTTCTAAATCGATAACCGATTTGCAGTAAAAAGCCCTGCTCTGAGTATCGGTGTGCATCAATGCCTGATTAATGACCTGAATGACATGGCCGTCATCGGTTTTCAGAAGGTAGCGTGCATTCAACTCGGTATCGCCGTCGGGACGAACCAATTGCCAATCTTCGCCTCCGGGCAAAACCACACCTTTAATCTTCGGACCGCTGAAAGTGCCTCCCGTTATTGGGATCACGCGCCTCACTCCTCTTTTACTTTCTCCGACATTAATCATGCCGCTAATTTTCACCTTCGCATTCCACATAAACTCGGTCTTGAAATCTTTGAACAAAGAATCAGCCTTAACCGAATTGCTGTGTTGGGCATTTATGCTTTGGTATGCAAATAAAATAAATGCCGCTATATAAACTAGTTTTTTCATCTTTCAGAATTAT
>JAUZOF010000592.1 GCA_030706585.1 Bacteroidota bacterium | reverse complement strand
ATTTGCATAAAAATAGCCATTACCATCTGGTTCTGTTACCCAAATCATTTGATCTTCACGATCAAAAATTCTTTCTTCATTGTGGCTAAAAGCTATATCTACAGGAAGTCTATCACACCAATCATTCACAGCTTTGCCTACAAACAGAATTTTCTTCTCATTTTTAGGATAAAGCTTCCCCCATTGTACACAGAACATGTTTTGTGGTTTTCCGGGAAAATCAACAGGTAATTCTGCATAAAGAGGCATTAGTCCTTCTTTTAATTTTTCCCTCATGTTCAATTTTTCTGATGCATTTTCGTTATTTTCCATAATACATTAATTTATAACTGGTTAACAATATATCTTCTATACAACTCCGCACATGCCCGTGCATCGCTTAATGCTTCGTGGTGGTTAAGTGTAATGCCTAACTTTTCGCAACAAGCTCCTAAGCCTGCAGGAGAAAAACCTTTGCTGCTATAGATGCGGTAAGTACATTCCCATTGGTCGGACAGGTCAAGATCGGCATAATCGAAGCCATAATCGGCCATTAATTTTTGCAATACCGGTCGGTCAAATGATTCATTGTGCGCCACTACCATTCTACCCTTCAATCGTTTTTCAATCTCTGGATAAACCTGATCAAATGTTGGAGCATTTGCAGTTTTAGCTGCAGTGATGCCATGCACCTGAATTGTATGCCTGTCGTAATAATTATCGGGCGGACGTACGAGGGAAAGATACTCATCTACTATGATGCCGTTTTCAACACACACTATTCCAACAGAACAGATGTGATGGCAGATGGCCGTTTCAAAATCAATTGCAGTAAAGGTCATAAACAAAGGTATGTGGTTTTGATTACAATGGCAATAATCCACAAAACAAATATTTCGCAAATTATCATTACTTCTACAGAGGCTTATATATACTCCCTTATTTTATTCTGCCACAAAACAACACATTAACTATGCCACATCATGACATAACCACGTTAAAACGAACACAAATAATAAGAGTCGTGTGTGGGTTACTACTATACTGGATGATGCGAAGAAATAGATACGACGAATTTCACGACAAAATGTTTTTTGCCATGAATAATCAAAAAAGGGAAAAGTGGTTATTGTTCCTTCTGAGGGGCTGCCGGATATACAATGCGGCTGTGGTAGATATTGCGGAGTTTGTCTTTGAAAACGGCTTTTACAATTTCTATGTCGCGCAGGGTAATAGGCGCATCACGGAAAGCTCCTTCATTGATTTGGGTCTGCACAATGCGTTCGACCAGACACGAGATACTTTCTTCAGTATATTCGGTCAGACTACGGGAAGCTGCTTCCACGGCATCGGCCATCATCAACAGGGCTGTTTCTTTGGTACGCGGATTAGGGCCCGGATAGGTGAACGCTTCATCGTTGGGTGTGACAGCCGGGAACTGAGTACAAAAGCGTTGATAAAAATAGCGGACTTTCCCCTGTCCGTGGTGCATACGTATAAACTGAATGATTTGACTGGGCAGGTTGTTTTTGGTGGCTATCTTCACGCCTTCGGTAACGTGGTTAATCACAATTTTGGCTGCAGCTTCATCAGGTAACGATTCCAACGGATTAACACCTCCCACCTGATTTTCCGTAAAATAGGATGGAGCGGCCATTTTTCCAATATCGTGATACAACGCTCCGGTACGCACCAACAAGGTATTGGCATTGATTTTCTGGGCGGCTTCAGTAGCCAGATTGGATACCTGCAACGAATGCTGAAAAGTGCCGGGTGCCTGCTCCGAAAACCGCACCATCAGGGGACTATTGATATTGGATAGCTCTATTAGTGTAACGTTAGACAAGAACCCGAAGGATTTTTCCACCACGTAAATAAAAGCATAGGCAAACAAGAGCAACAGAGCATTGATACCGAACAAAAGGAATCGCACCCACAATATTTTATCGAATTTATGATCCTGCACCAAAGAAATACCAAGGTAGCCGACGCTATACGTCACAAATATCAGGCCTGCTGTTTGCACCAATTGCGAACGCTGCGTCAGATCGCGCAGGCTTGTGATAACAGTCATTCCCGCCGCAATTTGCAGCACCACGAACTCAAATTGAGACGAACGCACCACAAATGACACCATCATAATAGTGATGATATGTGCAAACAGCGCCGAACGCGAATCGAAGAACGTGCAAATCATTACCGGCAACAAAGCAAACGGTACCAGGTAAATGCTGAAACTCGTAAATGAAATAACGGCAAATGCACATCCCACAATCAGCGCTATCATCATAACGATGAACAGCATATTTTTAAAACGGGCAAAAATCTCACGCCGCCGGAATAAGAATATGTATAGAAAAAGAAGCGTCATAAGACCCGTCACAATCAGAATCTCGCCGAGCAAAACAATCCAGGACTGCGTTGTTTCTCCCTGAACTTTGTTCATCGCGGTTTGTAGTGAGGTAAGTACGCGGTATGACGACTCCGTAACGATATCACCCTTGTCGATAATCCGTTCTCCGGTCTGTACTATACCTTCAGTTTGCGATATCGTCCTGAGCAGGTCGGACTTTACCTGTTCCGAAACAGAAGCGTCGTAAACGAGGTTGTCGGTAAGGTAAGCGTTCAGATTACACGATTGCAAAGCCCGGCTGCTTAATCCATCAGTAGCATGAGCCACAATATATTCGTAAGCAGTTTTCACAGTAAACATCTCCGCCAGTGGCACCTGAGTGGCTACATTATTCTTCACTACAGCCACCATCTGCACATGTTCTTTCCGCACCCTGTCAAAATCTTCGGTGCGCATAATTCCTTTATTGTAAACATTCCTTTATGACCTCTCGATCGTCAAAATGAACTTTTCCTTCTTTTAATATTT
>JAUZOF010000591.1 GCA_030706585.1 Bacteroidota bacterium | reverse complement strand
ACGATCACTTTTCTTTTCTTCTATACCCCATCGACACGGCCCACAACTAACACCCCAAAAATCGACAAACAAATACTTTCCTTTATAAGGGGCTATCAGTTTACTAAAAATATCAGCATCCTTTGTTTTGGGTAATAACCGCGGTGTCCATTTAGGCCGCGGTTTATCTGAGGAGATGCTAATTTTCCCATCAACAACATGAGTAGTCTCTGCTCCGAAATTACTTTTCAGAACCCTCAAGCCTTCTTGCCGCAAGAAAGGGTTTTTGATCCCCTCGAACATTTTGGCATAATAAGCATAGGCTTCATTTTTACTCAGGCCTTTAATATCAAGAACAAATCTTCTTATTTTTGTCACTTCGTATGCAAAACTTGAAGAGAGCTTGAATTCATTCTTCAACTGCAGATCCTTATTGTTTTGAATTTTAATAAATATCTCACTTGCATTTTTACAGCCGGAAATATTTCGATACGCTTTATACATAATCGGATTTGCTTCAAATCGGTTGATAAAAGCAGAGTACCAACTGGATATAGCGCTCGACGGATCATTTAGAGGCAACCGATGAAGCATTTGATAATAATTGGGAGAAATCTGGTCTCCGGCTTCTTCTTTAGCAATAGCATAATCAATCAAATAGTATCCATTTTGCATTAATGATTCATTTTTTTGAATCTCAATTGCTTTTTTAGAAATTCTTCCCTCTTTCAATGCTTGTTGCATAAGAGTTTCATTTACTCTTAAAATACTATCCATTACCACAAGGTACTGTGCTGGCTTTTTTGTTTCCTTAATCCAATAATGAGTATATCCTATAGTCTTTAATTCAAAGGAAAATAAGTCATAATTTATCTTTGCCAAAGGCCCCTTAAACAGCAGCAAATTGGCCGGATCCTTTACATCTCTAAACGCATCGGTTCTTACACAATCATCCCATTTGAAACTCAAAGCCAGGACTTGTCCCGGTTCCAAATAAAGTGACATGAATTTCTTATCAAAGGAGATAGTTATCTTTTGGGGATAATTCATTGGAATGGAACAAACAAATCGTCCTATTGAATCAATGTCTGCAATCAAAGGCCGATGATCATTAGTCAATACATTTGTAGCATCTATGTTGACCGTTTTAAAACCCAAATCAGATCGATAACCCTGGATATAACCTACCACTTTAGCCAAATAGCGCGTAAAGAATTGTTCTTTTGTAAGTAATCTTTTCCGGCTTGCCTTACTTAACTCACCATCCATCCACGCAGAAATTTCTACTGGGATTTTGATCTTTGATGATTGCTCTTTAGGATCAACACTTTTTTTATAAGCGTTTATTTCACTTTTCACAATCGAAATATGAAAAACAAACACTATATACAACAGATAAAATAAAAACCTATTTATCTTGGCCTTTAACAAATGGGCATTAAATAATATGACATTCATCTACTTCATTATTTTACGAATTCTCCAAAATTGATTCTAAATTACAATATCCCAACGTCCATGGATTCCTCTCGAAAGGATCCGCTCAAGCAGCGTCTATTCAATCTATCAAAAATATTATTCTCCATTTTTTACACTCCAGTTCCTCTTTCTCTCGCTAATTTTCACAATTTTCTTGCTCGCGACCGTTCGGATTACGCTCCGGCGCGTTAATCGGACGCTTTAGAATGTATATTTCAGGAAACGGAGACTGATTTTTACGGAAATTATCGTGCGGAGAACGCTCTTTTGCGTGATTTTCACCTTCCCGAGTGACAACATCACGCTCCGGAGATAAAAATTCAGGCTTTCGAGGCAAAAAATCAGGGAACGGAGGCTAAAAAAGTATCTCCCGGGGTAGCGAACCACCCCCGGGAGTGTCCGGCTTACCGAACGGTACGTTTACTTCGCGGTCGATTCGGATTTTGCCTTACTCTTTTTGAAGAATACGGCCATCTCGTCGGCAACCACATTGAGGCCCGACACCTTGTCTTTGTTTTGCTTCACGGCAGCATACACCTCGAGCGAAGCCACCATTGCATCGCTGACTACGGCATAATAGGTTTTCTGCAAACCTTCGGCCAGCTGGTTGATCTGATTCAAAACAGGTCGTATTTTGCCAACCAGTTCATAGTCTTTAAAGAACTCTTCCTTGTTGAACACACCAGAAAGAATTTCAGGATGATCTTTAACGGTTTGGTACGCCTTATCGATAAACGGAAGGAAAGTATTTCCCACCTTGATAAGTGATACGACATCGTCGGATTGCAGACTAAGCAAGAAACTAAGCTTAGCTCTTGCATCTGTAATACTCTGTTGCACGGCAGCTGCATCGCTGTCCGATAACACGGCTGAAATAAGGTTTTGAGCCATAAAATAAAATTAAGAAATTAAACAATGATAGCCTATCAGGTTCGGCCGCATTCTCATAACATGAGCATATTGACCTATTCTGTAGACTTTTAATACATTCTTAATTTTGGATAGTGCATGGCAAATATAAAAATTATCTCCCAAAGCATAAACACTTTTGACGACAAAAACAAAAACATTACAGAAATAATATTACATATTTTTAAAACAAACAAAATCACAACCAGAACTATGAATTGAATGCAATAAAAAAGCGATTGTTTTACAACAATCGCTCTCATCTCTTTCTATTAATGGTGTAGCATTTACAACCTCCGGATATCCGCTCCCAGCGCTCTCAAACGCCCGTCGATATCCTGATAACCGCGGTCGATCTGTTCTATATTGTCAATAACGCTGCGTCCTTCGGCCGAGAGTGCGGCAATAAGCAACGAAACCCCGGCACGGATATCGGGCGAAGTCATGCGGGTGCCACGTAATGCCTGTTCGTGATTCATTCCAATTACCACCGCGCGGTGCGGGT
>JAUZOF010000590.1 GCA_030706585.1 Bacteroidota bacterium | reverse complement strand
TGCAGCTGCAGCATGGCGTATTTCAGAAGAAAGTTTCATGAAAAACTTTCCGACAATTACGAACTTGAAACTTCGTTTAGGCTGGGGACAGACTGGTAATCCGGGTAATATAGGCGATAAAGCTACACAAGCATTGACATCCAATACGATTGCTTATTATTATTATCAGCAGAATGGAGTTGCTGGTTTAGGTTCCAAAGCTCAAACCGCAAACGGTTATGCTATTCCATTGGTGGATCCTAATTTGAAATGGGAAACCAACGAACAAACCAATATCGGTCTCGACCTTGGTTTCTTGAAGAATAGCTTAAATATCACCGTAGATTATTTCATCAGAACATCAAAGGATTTATTATTAGATATGAACATACGTCCTTCGGCTGGATATAATAGTGTATATACCAACTATGGTGAGATTCAGAACAAGGGTCTTGAATTCAGTGCTAACTACAAGAAACAATTGAATAAGGATTGGAGCATCGGAGTTACCTTGACCGGATCAACCTTGAAAAACAAAATTGTAAATATCGGAGCTGATATTTTGAATGACAACGAAGGAACAACCAATGATGGGTCTAACGTTGGTGCTGTAGCTGCAGCGTCTGGTGTACACTGGGATGGACACTCTATTTGCCGCAATGGTTATGCTGTAGGTTCATACTACGGTTATCAGGTGGAAGGTATTTTCCAGTCTAAGGCTGAAGTGGATGCTGCCAATGCTGCTGCTAAAGCAAAAGGGCACTCTCAGTATCAGAATGCAAATACTGGCGCCGGGGACTTTAAATACAAAGACCTCAATGGTGACGGTTTCATCGATTCAAACGATATGACCATTTTGGGGAATGGTTTTCCAAAAGTAAACTTCGGTTTGACATTGAATGCTTCTTACAAAAATTTTGATGTTTCAATTTATTCATATGGGGTATTGGGCCAAAAGATCAATTCTTACTCGGCTATGACCTTATCCAGCCTTTACCCGGGTGATAACGGAACAATGCCTAATATTTTGAAATCGTCTTCTGCTCAAATGTGGACTCCTCAAAATCACAGCACAACCTTGCCTAAGATGACTATTTTGGATTATAACTATAATATGCGTGGATCAAGCGCCTGGATTAAAAATGGCGATTTCTTGAAAATCAACACCCTTCAAATTGGTTATAATTTCAGCAAGAACCTGTTGAGACCGTTAAGTATTGAAAGTGCACGTATTAATTTTTCTATTCAGAATTTATTCTGCATTTCATCTTATAACAAGTATGGAGACCCTGAATGTGGTCAAGGAAGCGTACTTTATACTGGTTTGGATACAGGACGTTACCCAAATCCCCGTACTTATTCAGTAGGCTTGAATGTTCAGTTTTAACTGTTTAATTTAAATAGATTAACATTATGAAAAGCATATCAAAAATATTATTTACAGTTGGTAGTTTGTTATTGCTGTTAGGATTAAATTCATGCGGTGATAGCTATTTAAATGTGGAACATTATTCACTTTTACCAGCCGATCAAATGTTCAAATCTGACAAGGATGCTAAAGCAGGTCTTGTTGGTTGCTACGATATGATGCTCCCCGTTTCTGAAACGGATGGAGACTGGGGCTTTAAACCCAACTTGTTCATCGGCGGTCACCCAACCATGGATACACAGGCTACCGGATGGGATAAAGACTGGAATACTCAAAACTGGAATGCTGATACCCCTGAATTATTGAGCGGTTGGAGATACTGCTATAAGGCAATTTCTCGTTGTAATGACTTTCTTTCAGGTCTTGGAGCTGCAACGAATATTACACCGTCGTTGAAAACTTCACTGGATGGTCAGGCCAGATGTGTTCGTGCATTTTTCTATATGTGGTTGGCAAAAGCTTTTGGTCGTGTACCTATGCTTGCCACGGGAGAAAACTATATTAATTCTCCCCAAAAAGCCCGTGCTAAAACATATACCGAAATGTGGGATTTTATTATAAATGACCTTAAAGCTGCAGTAACAGAACTAGATTGGGATCCATTAAGCGGAGAATACGGTCGTTGTACAAAAGGTTTTGCTCTCTCGTATCTTGGGGAAGCTTATATGTGGAAAGCATATCGCGTTCCTGATCAGGCAACTGACAACTATAAACTGGCAGCAGATGCTTTGAAACAAGTAATTGACAGTAAGAAATATGAATTAAATCCATCATTTACTACTTTGTTTGATCCGGGTGCAGTTTGGACCAAAGAGTGTATCTGGGAAGAAGTTCTTGATCAGGGATCTCAGTGGAATAGTTGGGCAAACCTGACCGATGCTCATGCATGGGTTACCTATTTTACAGCTTGTCCTGCAGCCGGTGGTTGGGGTTCTCTGTATCTTTCTTGGGAATGGTGGAGCTCGTATGAACAAGGCGACAAACGCCGTGATGCTTCAGGCGTTACCGGTGCTGTTCCTGGTATCGATCCTACATGGAAATCGGCTACAACTTATGGCTACAACCCATATTTACAGCAAAGTATTGTAACCGATGACGGTTTGACCTCTCACTACCATTATTATAAGGATGGTGAAGCAGCACCTGCCATCTGGAGTTTGAAATACTGGAGAACTTGTCGTGCCGACTGGAATGCGATGTGGGGCCCTCAACAAATTTATTACAAACGTTATTCAAACGTTTTGTTGGATTACGCAGAATGTCTCTTCCATTTGAACGGTGCTGACGATGCAACTGCATGGGGTTATATTGGTCAGATTCGTGATCGTGCATTCGGGAATCAGGAAGTAGGCTAGATAGCAACTTTGTCGGCTTCTTATCTACGATATTATCAGCTTATATCTAGTTTCTTTATAGGTAATGTTGTCAAGAAAGCCGTTTTGCGATCAGACTATCCGCAGCCTTTCACTGAAAAT
>JAUZOF010000059.1 GCA_030706585.1 Bacteroidota bacterium | reverse complement strand
TGTAGCTTTCAGTGCAAATACCATTGCTGCTGATGGTTCTCTCGACAACCAAATCAAAATAGCGGGTGTGGTATCGAAATAAGCTCTGGTTATTAACCGATGTCTGTGAAACGGATTTGTTCCAACGAACGGTATCGCCGTTTACCACCCCGTATCCCAGCCCCCAGGCCAGTTTAGCTGTCTGCCACGGATATTCAAGACTGTCGGATTTGATAATCCAGTTCATCTGGTATTTATCCTGTTCGTTGACAATGGATTGAACTCCTCCCGTTTTAGAGTCAATCTGGAGATTTAACGTAGGGGATTTTAGCTGGATATTCTCTGCGAAGAGAGAGGTACTCATGAGAGAAATAAGCAGCAGATAGTTGATTAACTTGTGTTTAGTCATAATTCATTATATTCATTTTTGATGGAATGCATTTCAGATTCTCTTCCCCTTTTCATTTCCTCCTGCAAATAAAGCTGAAGATATTTACGCTTAAGGTGAAAAAACGGCCAAATAAGAGGATTTGTTAAAAAGTCAGTTCCAATGCTTATCTGCGGACTATCCTGATTCCCTTCGGTGCATCAATTTTCGATTGCACCGAGCCATCCGGCTTTTTCTCGTGACGAACTTTTATCACGCCGAGCGAAGTTGGGAAAGTTCCTTCCACCCACTGCAAATCCCCCAGGTGAGGGACAATACGGACCGATTGGCAGCCCGGCTCCAGTGGGGTAATTCCCAGCACATGCTGACTCAACCAGGCAGTGGGTCCTGTGGACCATCCATGACACAGACTATGGCGTAATTGCTTGTAACAATATGCACCAAAGTCGCGGTGAATGTCCTTCTTTCCGGCGGGAACAATTTCGGTAATTCCTGCAGCATTGGTCGTCCAGTCCAGATTGAAATCTTCCCAAAAAGTCGTTGCACCAAGCTTCAACATCCCACCCCAGAACTGACGGATATTATCAATAGCTCCCTGATAATTACCGGCCAATGCCTGCGCCTGAAGCATATAATATCCATAGTATGTGGAAAAGTTTTTAGCTCCTCCAATGGAAATCACCTCTTTATCGGCTTTTTCCGGTGACATCATTCCCGCCAGAGCCATCAGTGATGCGGCCTGTTTACTGTCGTTTGCATCCGGGATATATTGCTTCATCCGGGCTGTCATCCGAAAACACTTTTCAGCCGTGTCTTTATCTTCTAGAATGCGGCACAACTCTCCGCCTCGGATTAACGACATCAGCAGCAAAGCCTGCATTCCGGCATGAATCGCCTTGGGGTTTTCGCTCGAAGGCCAGTCCAGAAAACGCATCTTTTCGTTGACTGATTCACGTCCGAGGCTATCCACCTGATTCAACAGCAATTTCAGCAGGCCGGTAAGGTAACTCTTCTGCTCTTTCAGATACGGCAGATTCCCCTGATAGCGATACCAATCGTATTGCGCGATAACCCACCACATGGAGTAAGTGCTGATTCCATTAATCCATTGGGGAAGAGGAGTTGTGTTGCGACAGAAATCGAGGCTTTTCGGTACAATATTCTGATTGCCAAAGACGCTGTTGATGGTCATGACCTCGGGGTGCATATCCCCCATCCACACCATACGGTCGCGCTTGATTCCATCCAGCAGATAGTCCTGCATACAGAGATGAACGGTATAGGCTCTGGTGCTCCATATCTTATTCAGGAGAGTATCACTACAGGTAAATGAACCCAGATACGGGATATTCCGCATTACCGCCACGGCCCGTATTTCCTTAAATGCAATCTCTTTGACAGTGGTATCTGCCAGTTCAATCCGGGCAAAACGGTAACCGCTATTACCGATTTCCAGCGTCCCGTAACCGGGCAATGTTACTTCGTAATCCCGCATCGAGTGATGGTTGGTTGCCCCGCCTTTTTCTTTAGAGTTTCCATCAACATCGCTCATCGCTTCACTGACCGACTCGCCCAGACGGATCCTCACTTTCGAAGTAATACGATTACTGCTGGAAGTGGTGAGTTGAATAGCGCCATGCAGTTCCGTGCAGAAGTCTAGACGAATGGCAGGATTTCCGCTTTTATCATTGACCAGACGGCACAGCTCTTTTTTGTCGATTCCGAACCAGGGCTGTGAATCCCCGTTTCTCAATAACACTTTCGGATTGACCACCTTTTGCCCCGTCGAATCCGACATCCAGACTATACGTTGGGGCTAATGTAATAGCGGGATATTTCATCCTGCTGAATGCCGTCAGAAAGTCTGTTTTTAAGAATTGGGGGGACTTGGGCCTGTATTCCAAAGTAAGAAAAGAGAGTTAGGACAAAAAGAGATGCTTTCTTCATCGCTAAAATGTTCATTTAATTATCTTAGATTTCAGCTGAGGCTCAGCCAGGCAGAACCGTGTCCGGTTTAACCCGGCTGAGGCTCAGCTGACGAGAACCGGACTCAGTTCTTACCAGCTGAGGCTCGGCTGAGGAGAACCGGGCTCAGTTCTTGTCAGCTGAGGCTCAGATAACAAGAATCGGGCTCGGTTTGCCCCGGCTGAGCCTCAGCCGGGGAAAACCGACTTCAGTTCTGATTAACTGAGCCTCAGATGAGATTTATTTTGTTTGTAATTGTAGTTTCATTCCTTTCAATCCCGGAGACGTAGCTTCCACCGTGATTTTACCTTTCTCTCTCCCAGAGCGGACAATCAGCTGACATTCGCCGTTATAAACACTACGTGAATCGGCCTGCCATAGCTCGCTGCTCTTGATGTCGCCATTGCCAACACCGGCATTACTGCCTGTGCCCGACACTTTAAATACGATTTTATTGGTTGCTGTGGGAACTATGATGTTATCCTTATCCACCACCTTCACTTTCAGGTAGGCAAGATCAAGACCGTCAGCGCTCAATGTACTTTTATCCGTTTCCAGTATAATCCGATGAGGCGTGCCGGCAGTACGGACAATGTGTTGAGCCTCTGTTTTACCCTCATTAATGCCGATGGCTTTTATCTCACCCTTTTCATACTTTACCCGCCAGATAAATTCCGGTTTGGAACGGTTGATTGCTTTCACGCCCTGCGATTTTCCATTGATAAATAATTCCACCTGTTCGCAATTAGAAAAAACCTGTACCGTCAGACTGTCGTCATCCGTCCAGTTCCAGCTCGTTTTCTTGGGCTTGGTAGTCATTTTCACATCGTTCCAATCGAGTGTTTCGCCTTTATTTTCCCAAACGGCAATCCTTACAACCGGCTCATCTTTATAAAAACTTTTGATGTTGTAGGCCAATGGTTTGAAGTTGTTACACAAATCAATCGGTCCGTTAATCCAGCCTTTGGACGGCCAACCAAACGATTCGCCGATATATTCGGTTCCACCCCAATAGAACTGTCCGGCCACATAAGAATGGTCGTATTCAAAATAGCGAAGACCATCTTCCGTGGTCACCTCTTCGCTAATCAGGTAGGTCAGTTGTGGATATTTCTGACGGTCTTTTGCAAAAAACTTCGCCATGTAATTGACACTCATCACATCCATATAAAATGCTATCGGATGGGGTTCCGCCTCCAGATAACCTTTCTGGCGATGCGAAAGAGAGTTGAAACGGCTTGGGTACATCGCACAGGTCACTTTGCGCGACGGTTCCAGTTTGTGGACAAAGTCGGTCATCTCCTTCAGCAGAGTCACACCCGCTTCAGCCTGTTCCTTGCGGATTTGCTGAAACACCTCATTGCCCACGCTCCAGATAAAGACGGAAGGATGGTTGCGGTCTCGTTTAATCCAGGTTTCCACATCCGATTTCCAATAATTCTGAAATGAATTGCCTTTACCATAATACTGTTCGTCCCATTTATCATAAGCTTCGTCAAAAACAAGAATTCCATTCCGGTCGCACCAATCGAGTACAAATTTCGGATAGGGATTATGGCTCAGGCGAATGGCATTGCAGCCCAGTTCATTTTTCAGTATCGACAGGCGTTTTTCCCATCCGCTTTCAAATGCAGCCACACCCAATGGCCCTAAATCCTGATGCAGACAAACGCCTTTGAGAAAAACCTTGCGACCGTTCAGCAGGAAACCTTCTTCAGGTGTAAACTCTACTTCCCGGATTCCAAAATTAATTTCATACACATCGCTGAGTTGTTCTTTTACAAATACACGGGTAACGGCTTTATACAAAGCCGGATTGTTAATGTCCCAAAGCACAGGTGCATCGATTTTCATTTCCTGGTGAAATTTGAAGTTCTCACCGCCTGTCAAAGGAACTACAGAGGTACGGGTAGTAACGACTTTTCCCCAAGGAGAAACAATATCGGTGACCAGCTTGCAGATGATAGAATCTGTGCGGTCATTTGTTACATTGGTCTCAACGACCACTTTGGCCGATTCCTTGCTAATTTTCGGGGTAGTGATATAAGTTCCGTAACGGTCAACATGGACCGGCTCCAGTACATGCAGGTAAACATCCCGGTAGATGCCTTCACCGGTGTACCAGCGTGAACTTTTCTCGCGGTTGTCGTAACGCACAGCAATTACATTGTCCCCTTCCAATACAAGTTTGGAAATGTCATACTGAAAATCGAGATTTCCGTTAAGGAAAGTCCCGCAATGAGCTCCGTTGACCCACACATCGGAGGCCCGGTATACGCCTTCAAATTCGAGAAAAATCTTTTTTCCGATATTCTTTTTATCGATGGTTAGATGCTTGCGATACCAGCCGATATTTTTGGGACGGTAACCATTCACGGCATTTCCACCGAGGCTGTCTTTTACAAACGGCCCGTAGATACTGGCATCGTGTGGCAATTGTACGTCCTGCCATTTCGTATCGTCATACTTCAGACTCTGAGCGTTCTTTTGCTCACCGAGGGTAAATTTCCAGTCAAAGTTGATACGGATTATTTCGCGACTGAAAAGGGATGTGCTAGTCAATAATAAGGCGAGAAGTAGTAGCGTGTGTTTTGTTCGTTTCATTGATATGAATATGTTTTGGTTGATATTTTACTTTACGGCAAAAATAGCTTACTAACGCCCTTGCGCACTTATCATTTGGAGATAAAAATCTATCAGTTGAGCAATCAAATCAGCCTATAACCGTGATATAATGCAAATTACCAATTGATTATCCGGAGAGTACATTTTGATTACTCCAAAATCCCGGATACAAAAAAACGGGTAACACCATGTGCACCCGTTTTCAATCTTTCATCTATCCCGTCGACTAACCAAATAATTCTTAGGAGATTCCCCAAACTCCCGCGTAAAGCTGCGGGTAAAGTTGCCCGGTTCGCTGTACCCCACCATTTCAGATATTTCCGCAACTGTATATTGCTCTGAGAGCAGTAGCTCGGCAGCTTTATTGAGGCGAACGGTCAATACAAACTCCTTGGTCGTTTTGTCCGTCAGCGATTTAATTTTACGGTTAAGCTGAACGCGGGTCATGCTCATCATGGAGGCCAGTTCCTCCGCATCGAAGATAGCGCCGGCCATATTTTCATGAATCCGGTTAATGAGTTCATCGAGGAATTGTTTGTCGAGCTGATTCACCGCAATCACTTTGGTATTGTATCCGGTACTTTTATCAAACAACTGCCGCAGTTTATGCCGCGACTCAATCAGGTTCTTTATGCGGGCTATCAGTGTAACCGAACTAAATGGTTTGGTGATGTAATCATCTGCACCGGTTTCGTAACTGGTGATTTTGAGCTCTTCCGACTGGCGTGCCGTCAGCAAGACTACCGGAATGTGGCTGGTCTTCGGGTCGGTTTTGAGCCGTTCGCAAAGCTCTACGCCGCTCATCTCCGGCATCATGACATCGCTCAGGACTAAATCGGGAATTATCTCAAGCGCCTTTTCCAGCCCTTCCAGTCCATTGTCGGCTACCTGTACTCGGAATTCTTCCTGCAAAATTCGTTGCAAATATTCCCGCACCCCGGCATTATCCTCCACGACGAGAATGATTGGCAAATCACTGGCATCTGCTTCCGGTTGCACAGATTCAACAGGTTGACTCAAGAGAGGTTCTTTTATATCAGTGCCTGTTGCCTCTGAAGGGATAATCTGTTCCATTTCAGCTTCTCTGACAGGGAAAGTCAAACAGAAGCTGCTCCCCTGTCCGACTGTACTTTCCACACGGATTGAGCCGTTATGCAGTTCCACAAACTCCCTGACCAATGCAAGTCCGATACCTGTGCCGTTCTTTTGTCCGGCCACATCTGCCTGATAGAAGGGTTCGAATATCTTTCCAAGCTTTTCAGCAGAAATACCCATGCCGTTGTCTTTGACGATAATATCAAATGACTCATCACCCTGAGAGTTAGACAGTCTAACTTCAATAGTTCCACCATCCGGGGTAAACTTGAAGGCATTGGATAGCAGATTCAGAACAATCTTATCAAATTTATCCACATCAACAGCAGTCATTAAGCTCTTTAGCTCCGTGCTGAACTCCAAACGAATCTGATGCTCATGCGCCTGCAATTCAAACATCGCCACCAGGCTTCTGAGCTTACTTACCAGCTCCACATCACTCAGATGAAGCCCCATCTCCCTCGATTCTACCTTTTTTAGGTCCAGCAGTTGATTGACCAGTGATAATAACCTTTTGGAATTCTCAAAAATCAGTTGATGGAAATAATGTATCGTTTGCGCATTGGCTTCTCTCCCTTCCACCAACTTCTTTATCGGGTCAATGATTAGCGTCAATGGTGTACGCAACTCATGAGACACATTAGTGAAAAACTTCGATTTTAGTTCTTCCACTTCTTTTGCCTTTTCGGCCTTCAACCGTTCCAGCTGAATCTGATGGTTTAATTTCTGACGGGTCAAGAGTATTTTAAACGCCAGATAAATCAATCCGGCAACAATCAGGGTATAAATCAGATAAGCCCACCACGTCTTCCACCACGGAGGAAGTACGATGATTTCCATTACAGTCGGTTCTTTAGTCCAAACGCCATTGGAATTGGCAGCCTTTACCTCAAACCGGTATTTGCCCGGTGACAAATTGGTGTATGAAGCCGTGCGATTTGTTGCATCCGTATTTTTCCAGTCCCTGTCCAGACCAACTAAACGATAGGTGTAAGTATTGTTTTGTGGATTGGTAAAATGCAATGCTGCAAATTCCAGTTCGATATTTCGTTCCGTCCATTTTAAGGTAACAGATTTAGTCAGATAGAGCGGCTTAGTCAACACAACTCTTCCATTCAACGACTGATTCACAGCCACTGATTTCCCCGAAATCTGTAAATCTGTCACTACAACATGAGGTGGATAAGGATTTTCCTGAATGGTTGCTGGCTTAAATGAAATAATTCCCATATTACCACCCACAAAGTATTCACCGGTTTTGGGATTCCGGTAGCAGGCATCTTCTGAAAATTCGTTGTTAAAGAGCTCTTCACGGGTAGAATAATCACTGGTGCTGAATGTACGGCAATCCAAACGGGTCAATCCATGCTGGTGGCTGAGCCAGAGGTGATTTTTCCCATCCGGCAGGATGCCAAAAATCATGCCTCGGGAGATAAACCTTTTCTCCGGAAAGTGCAGGAATTGTCCGGTTCGCGGGTCAAAGCGATTCAATCCTTTCCCTGTTCCAATCCACAGATAACCGAACCGGTCCTTATAAAGGCAATAGACCCGGTTATCAGACAGGGAATTGTCATTTTGAGCCTGATGGATAAATCGTGAAAAAGAATACCGCTCTTTTCCACCTGCAAAATTTCGCTTCAACAGGGTTAACCCATTGCCCTCGGTACCAATCCATAAATCCCGTTCTCCTTCACGAAGCAGAGTACGTATGTTCCAGGTCCAATCGGGATTATTGGCTTTGTAGGGGATGAATTTATCCGTCACCTTGTCATACCGGGCAACACCCGCCTGCCAGGAACCAATCCATAAATCGCCCCGGTTATCCTCTTCGATGGCATATACCCAGTTGTCAGGATGCGTGTTTTCAATCGCCGGATAGTGTATAAACCGGTTATTTTCAGAGTCAAAACGATCTACACCATCCTTTGTTCCAATCCATAAACGACCGGTTTGGTCTTTGTATATTTTACGAATCCGGTCGTCAGAGATGCTAAATGGATTTTGTTTATCATGTTTGAAATAAATCCGGTGGTTATCGTTTTTATTAATTCTGAGCAAACCACTTTTTCTCGTTCCAATCCATAAATCGCCATTATCAGCCTGACAAATGGCCCTGACCGTCGTTTCCAGTGTGCTTAATGATGCTCTTTCCGCAAAAAGGAAGGATTTGAAATCCGGTTGATTGATATCGGCATAACAGATACCTCCGGCATCGGTCGTCACCCAGAGAGTATTGTGGGAATCGATACAAAGGCCGGTAGCCAGTTCATCCTTTAGTCCGTAATTATTCTTTGAATTTAGCCTGTAAATGAGTTGTTGTCCACTCCTTCTGTCGGTTTGGACAAGATGGTTTGAGGTTAATTCCCAACGGTAATCTTTATTCTCCACCCTGTCCTTGCAGATGTGGGCTCTGGAAAACAGAGTCTTCATCTCCGGTGATAAGCTTTTACTTTCAAAACGTGTAAAATCATCCGTTTCATAGTTGTACCGGCAGACCGGTTCCAGTGGAGCAAACTTAATCCATATATCTCCGCGATTATCCCTGAAAACCAGCTTCGGGCGGTTACTGTAAATAGACTTCGGATTACCCTTCTCGGCATAATATTGCTTTACATTATACCCATCGAACCGGCAAAGCCCGTCTATTGTCGCAATCCAGATAAAACCGTATTTATCCTCAGCGACAGCATAGGCTGTATTTCGAGGAAGGCCATTTTCTGTCGATAAGTTATGAAAACGAAGTTCACGGGCTTCACCCCAAAGAACAAATGGAAAAGAGATAAGTAATAAAATATGGAAAAGTCTTATTCTCATGGAATTAAAGATTCTACGTTCATTCTGACGAAGTGACTCTATCGTATTTATAACAAAAAAGAGAGATATCAACGATTCTCTCTTTCTTGTTATGTTTCTGACTTGAATAGCTATTTATTTCATTACCAAAGGCGCTCCGTTAACCATCACGTTAACCGCCTTAACTTCCGGATATTTGGTCTTCAGTTCCGGTGTTTTGGCTGTAACCTCGATGTTTTTGAGTACAAAGTTAGATACTTTATCCAAAGGATTGCCCGCAATCTCGCCAAACTGGTTGCATTTGACCTTGATATTTGACAAGGTAATGTTGCGGATTATCCCGTAAGGCTTTTCCTTGCTGCCCTCCATATTGAAAAACTGCTTCCAGGGCTTCAGGTCAATCACCGAGCCACAACTACCGGTTACATTATCTACCGTCACGTTTTCAAATACCTGATAGGTATCCGGACGCATTTTGATACGCAGAAGCGGTGTATTGCTGGTCACCTTACAGTTGCGGAGGGTAATATTACGCGCATGGACACTCTCACTACCCAAAGTCAACACGCCGTGCGATTCGCCAAAGGTACAATCTTCGACAAGCACATCCTCCACGATTCCATTTTCAGGCTGTTTGTGCGCATACGGGCCTTTGCCTCCTTTTACACAAACGGCGTCATCATTGACCGAGATATAGCACTTACGAATCGTTACTTTTTTGCAAACGTCAATATCAATGCCATCGGTGCTGGGAGCCTTAACCGGTTTAAACGGAGAGCGAATCAGGCATTTCTCAATCAACACATTACTGCATTGGTACAAATGGGTCGTCCAGAATCCTGAATTACACAACTTCGTATTTGATATCGTCACATTGTTGCATCCCCAGATGAAAAGCAAACGGGGACGGTGAACTTCCAGATTGGTTGCCGATTTTTTCAACAGCTTCATCGAATCGCGGTATGCCCAGAAATAGCTCCAGAATTTTGCCCCGTTGCCATTGATTGTACCGGCACCGGTAATGCTGAAACTATCCACTTTGTAAGCATTGATCAGGGCTGCGTAATAATCCAGACATTTACCTTCCATACGGGAAGGAATCAGAGGATAGTGGGCAATGTTATCCGAACCTTTCAGCACGGCTCCTTCCATCAACCGTAGTTTGGTGTGGGGCTTAAAGAATAGTGCTCCTGATAGAAATACGCCTTTGGGAACTACAATTGTACCTCCCCCCTCAACAGAGGCTTTGTCAATCACCTTTTGAATTCCAACCGTGTTAAGTTTTGTACTATCAGCACTAACGCCAAAATCAGTAATCACATAATCCTTCGACTTTGCCGTAAAAGCCACTGATACTAAACAAAAAAACAATAATACTCTTTTCATAGAACGTTTCAGTCCAATTTATTAGATGGTTTACACTGTTGTGGTAGGTTAGACAAAACTAATCGTTATTTCTCATGAAATAATGTAGAATTGTACTTATTCTATGGAAGAATATCCCGTCTTACAAACACACCTACCGAACAAAAAGACGTAACTTACTATTTATCAATATATTTCTCCAGATTACGCATTGCGATAACCTTGAAATGATGGTCGTGCATATATTGCAGGTATTCGGTAAAATATACGGGAGAAGTCGTTACCGAAGGGTGAGCAGTATCTGGCACGCCATGTATGGTAAAGACGATAATCTGTCCGGGGTGGGCCTCCTGAAGCACTTTCATGACACGGTCACGGGCTTTTTCGGTCGTGCCCGTCGTGCTAAAACTCGGGATAAGCAACGTTTTTTGCTCACCCGGGATATAGACCTTGCTACCTCCGGTTCGTCCAAACCGGTATCCCATTTCAGGCAAAACGACCTGAGACAACGAATCTGTGTCATACCCGGGATAGGCAAAAGAAACCGGTTTGGGAATGCCATACTGTTTACACTTCATTTCGATGTATCCCAACTCCTCGTTCATTTTTGCCCGGTTCATTTTGTTGACATGCTTGTGGGTGCGGGTGTGGTTCCCAATCTCAAATCCCATCTTATTCAATTCTGCGATTTGCGACCAGGTCATGTATTTGAGTGAATCCTCAGGTGCTTGACGGGGAAACTCGCAGACGAAGAATGTCCCGCCAAAATGGTATTTTTTCAACAATGGTGCCACCACTTCGTAATGGCTGATTACGGCGTCGTCAAAAGTCAATACGACAATGGGGGCCTTTTCTTTCTTTAAATTATTGGCTGCTTGCGATGAAAAAGTCCCCGACAAAAGACTCAATAAAACAATAAAATATTTCTTCATAGTATAATTTTTTTATTCGAGGGTCCGAAGGTAGAGCTTTTCAGAAAATCACCACTCCAATTAATGTCGGAGTTTATTTCTGTTTTGACTGTACGTGTATTTCCTCCCCTGTGACTCTACAATTCCCACTTATGTGAAAATAGTGTTTCGACCTTTAGACTTTCTCTATACTTGAGTATAGGTTGAATATGGGTTGATTATACATAATCTTAAGGTTATACCATAGATATCTATAGAAAAGGTATGAGTGAAGTTAATGACTAAGTATTTTAAACCATATTACAAGATATAATCAGGATATAAGCAACCATTGAGGAAACAGTTCATTTAAATGCTCATCGTATGACATAAGCAGATAATTTATTTATTCTGTAGGGTACCTTTGCCAATGTATCACACATTCTCAGCCATCATCTCCCTGATAACCTGACTCAACTTCTGAATGCCGATAAAAATCTCACTTTCATTCGAACATGAAAAGTTTAACCGACAAGTATTGACATTTTCATTGTCTGTGTAAAAAGGATTTCCGGGAACAAAAGCAACGTTCTCCTGAATAGACCGGTCAAAAAGTTCCATGGAATTGATGTTACGGGGAAGGGTAATCCACAGGAACATACCACCTTCGGGACGGGTGTATTTTACCTCCGGTGGAAAATATTGTTCAATAGCCGCAATCATAGCTTTTGCCTGTTCACCGTAAGACCTACTGATGGTCGCGATGTGATTATCAACATCATAGTCAGTCAGGTATTGGCACACCAGCCGTTGTGTAAAATAGTCAGTATGCAAATCGGCAGCCTGTTTGGCTATGATGAGCTTATCCATCACATCATCCGGTGCAACTATCCATCCTAACCGAAATGCCGGTACTACTGTTTTTGAGAATGTCCCCAACAGGATGGTTTGTTCCGGAATAAAGTGATAAAACGATGGCAACGGTTCTCCTTTGAAGCGGATATCCCCATACGGGTCATCTTCAATCAGGTAGAGCAAACGATTTCGGCAAATATCTGCTACCCGCTGACGGGTTTCATAACTGTAACTTATCCCGGACGGATTCTGAAAATTGGGAATCAAATAGGCTAAGCGGGGCGATTCATTCGTCACAGCCTCTTCTAAGCGAATCGTATCTATGCCATCATCCAGGAGAGGAACAGGAATAAAAGAGGGTCTGAATACCGAAAATGCCTGAATGGCTCCCAAGTATCCGGGTTTTTCAATCACAATCTTATCGCCTTCATTGATAAACACTTTTGCCAACAGGTCGAGGCCTTGTTGTGAGCCGTTCGTAATAAGAATATTGTCCGGATGGACCGATAACCCTTTCTTTGCATATCGTTCGGCTATCTTCTTGCGCAATCCGATGTATCCTTCGGTATTGGAGTATTGCAAAATGTTGCGGTCACCTGAGGTCATTAATTTTTGAGCTGAAGAGCTTAACGCTTCGAGCGGAAAGAGATCTTTATTAGGCAAACCACCTGCAAAAGAGATAACCTCAGGTGAAATTGCAACTTTGAGTATCTCACGAATAAATGAACGGGGTACCCCCTCCAGTCTTTGGGCAAATGCCATTTTCTTCAATTCGGAACTGGAATCCATAATTCAATGTTTTAATGAAGTTATTAAATGAAAAAACCCCCTTCCGGTTTATCACCGAAAGGGGGTAGTCTATTTCCTGAGTTATAGCAATAGCATTACCGTCGGTGAATCGTTCTGACCCCGCTGACAATAATGGCGACCACTACTATGTTAATTAGATTTCTTCTCATTTCTTGAGTTGTATGTATTTCCCACTCTTCTATTGTGGTTCTGCAAAGGAAGCTATTTTGAGCTTACGATGTTATTCAACAGCATTGATTTTCATCTTTGTTAACTGTACAAGAAACATACGGTTACTCTGCGGGTGTCGCGTACCAATAGAGACTGCTATAAATAGCTTCGGTCAGGTATTTCAGAATCCTGATTTTCTCAACAAAAATGGTTTAACGATATATCTCACTGGTCATAACTATTATAAAATGGCACAAACGGTTTCGACACTTTATTTGGTGCACCAAAGAGTTTTTGCAACGCATCAGGCCAATTGCCATTCAGTGGTACAATAGAGAACTGACCGGAGATTTCCTGTAGTTTTTCCACATTGACTTTCAGCTCGGGCATACCCCCTTTATTAAACCGGCCTGAGACATAAGCGTTGTGACTAACAACGATGCCCTGCGGAGAATTCTCCACGGCAATATTTGCTTTATTAGCCACAAGGACAATTCCTTTGCCCTGTGCATCTGACAGTACAGCAACATCTACATCCTCCCGGTTTCCCTGAAAGTTGAGGTCGGCGCTGTTCAAATGGAAAAATCCGAATTCATCGAGTCTGTCTTTGCCGGGATAAGCAGGATAAGGCCCCTTCCCTACCCAACGGAATTCGGTCAGGCTGGCGGGCAACAAGAAGGAAATCCCTGCTTCAAGTGAAACACCTT
>JAUZOF010000589.1 GCA_030706585.1 Bacteroidota bacterium | reverse complement strand
GCGCACATCTTTCAGCGTTTCGGCAACGTTGATTTCGGTGATTTTTCCCTCACCTTTAAGTATTTTAAATGACCGTTCTAGTCTGTCACTCAGATTTTCAAACATAATCGTTTATCAGTTAGTCTATTTTGGAGGGCAAAGGTAAGAAATTTTCGGGAAAAAGAAAGCTTCCCGGACACCATGAAAAACAGGCATCCGGGAAGCTTTTGTCGTTATACTTTAAGTCCCCCTTCGGAGGATTTAGAGGGTCTAATATTGCTCTTTCTCGTTCGGGAAGTCTGACGATTTCACATCTTCCACATACTGGCTGACCGCCTTCGTGATGATCTCGGCAAGATTGGCATAACGGCGAAGGAACCGGGGTGAAAAATGCTGTGTTAGTCCCAGCATATCGTGCATCACCAGTACCTGTCCGTCCACACCGCCTCCGGCACCGATACCGATGATCGGAATGGTCAGCTCCTGGGCAACACGGGCAGCCAGATCTGCCGGTATTTTTTCGAGAACGATCGCAAAGCAACCCATCTCTTGCAGCAAACGTGCATCTTCAATCAGCTTGTTCGCCTCGCTACCATCTTTTGCACGAACGGTATATGTACCGTATTTATTAATGGACTGCGGCATTAACCCCAGGTGTCCCATCACTGGAATACCAGCGCTGAGAATGCGCTCCACTGATTCACGAATCTCTGCTCCACCTTCCAGTTTCACACATTCGGCATGTGTTTCTTTCATGATGCGAATGGCTGATGCCAGCGCCTCTATCGAGTTCCCCTGATAGGTTCCAAAGGGCAAATCCACCACTACTAAAGCGCGCTTTACTGCCCGCACTACTGATTTTCCGTGATAGATCATTTGATCCAGCGTCATCGGAAGCGTGGTCACATTTCCCGCCATTACATTGGAGGCGGAATCACCCACCAATATCACGTCCATACCTGCCGCATCGATCAGACGGGCCATTGAGTAGTCATAAGCTGTAAGCATCGAAATCTTTTCGCCTCTCTTCTTCATTTCGATCAGGCGATGGGTGGTCACTTTGCGTGTATCCTCTGCGTAAGTTGACATAGGGTTGCGTGTTTGGTTAAACGGGGGTAAAGGTAGAAATTATCTTGGTGAAAAAACGGGGTATTGAGGAATATTTTCTTTAATGGAAAAATAAGAGCACCTGCATTTCTTTGTAAAACAGACACAGGACACCCGCTCACACATTGAATATCTGACGACTAACGATTCCGTCGCCAGTTATAGGGATAACACCTATCCCGGGGAATATTATTGACGATAATAGCCACCACAAAAAGAATGAGCACGCCCGACATCACCGGCGATAGTATATAACCGTACCCCAGCGCCTTCACCTTTTCCGTTCCGATATTGGCAATCAGGGCTGTGGCTCCTCCGGGTGGATGCATGGTTTTGGTCATCTGCATCGCCACGATGGAGAGCGATACGGCCAGAGCCGCTGCCAGCCAGAGTTGTCCGGGCAACAGTTTATGAATGGTCACCCCGATCAGCGCCGAGATCAGATGCCCGAAGATCAGATTACGCGGTTGGGCCAACGGACTGTTGGTAGCCCCGAATACCAGCACCGCCGATGCCCCGAATGAACCGATCAGAAAGATATTATCGACTTGCCCTACCCGGTTACACTGTATAAATCCAATGGCTGATATCCCGGTAAAGGCACCGATAAAAGTCCACAAATGATCAATTGGCTCCAGAATAGTCTGCCGGTAAATCACATAGGAGGTCACCCGGTAGGCGCGTTTGATCCTTCTCTTCATTACAGATAGGTAGCTGCCAGCTTTTCGATTTTCGCAATCGAATTTTCGGCGTTGTATTCACTATCCAGCTGTTGCTCCACTGCGGCAAATTGCTCCAGCAGTCCCGCCTGTTCTTCAGCCGACAGAGCCTGGTCTGCCATGCGAAAGAGGATATTATTTTCCTTGCCGATATGGCTTTGCAGCAATTGGGCGTAACCAGCCAGATTCTGGTAAATGTCATTGATAGCACCGCTCTCTCCTCCACGGAGACGAGCAATACCGTCCGCCATTCCCTTTACATAATTACGTCCCTGCACATGCTCATGCAGCATCACTGCCACCGGCCCCTGCACGGGTGAGAAGCCCTTCTCTCCCATTTTCGGGAAAAGCAGATCTTCCTCTTTTGCATGGTGAAAGCCGTCCGCAAACTTCCGGATCAGGTTTACCACCAGTTCAAAGTCCTCAATATTGGTGCTTTGTTTCATCACCATAGCGGCCATGATATCCGTTAGTCGAAGAATATAGACATGGTCATTTTCAAGATTTTGCGTTGCTGTTGTCATAATTGAGAGATATTGACCTCCCTAAATTCCACCGAAGGAGTGACTTTAAGAAGATTGGATTATGAGATTGTTATAGTAAATCTAAAACGGATTGCGACATTAGATATACAAAAGTTTTCAACCGGTTTGATCTGAAGTGAGAGATAATCTTACAGGTGTAGCGGTTTTTAACCGCGATAATATTCGGGGAAAATCAGCGGTTAAAAACCGCTGCACCCAAAACGTACTGCCATTTATAAAAGTGTATCTGTCTGTCTTTTATCAAATCACTATGCGCAAAGCGAGCGAAACCGCACACAACCAACTCCCCTCCTTCGGAGGGGCAGGGGGAGGTCACAGAAAGCGCCGCCCCTATTGCTAAGGACAGCGCTCACTAATCATCAATTACACAATAAATCAATTCATTCGGCAATCTATAAAAGTTGGTTTATTCGCCTAAGTTGTAAAGCAAGGTTGAGAGGTAACGCTCACCGGTATCGGGCAGGATAACCACGATTTTCTTGCCTTTGTTTTCAGGACGCTGAGCCAGTTGTTGCGCTGCACATACAGCAGCTCCG
>JAUZOF010000588.1 GCA_030706585.1 Bacteroidota bacterium | reverse complement strand
TTTGCTTGAAAACTGCCGAGAGCTTTTCATCGTCGGAGCTGGTCACCATACCCACTTTGATGTTGTTTTCTTTCAGTTCGCTGATGAACTTCATCACCCCCGGAATATCGGTAAAAGTCATGTTTTTCTCAAAGTCAAGCAACGATTCTTTGATCAGATCATGTTCTGATTCCGGCAGGTGAGAGAAGTATTTCGTAAGAATAGAAACCAGTGTGGTTCCCTTGATTTTCTTCTCAAACTTCTCGATACCCAGGTTGTATTTCTCGCCCATCGAGTGCCAGAATATATCGTATTGGGACTCCGTATCGAGCAATACGCCGTCCATATCAAAAAGCGCACAAATATTCTTCATTTCCTTGTTGTTATAAAGAGGTTGCAAAGTTACGGAATTGAATAAAGTCCCTCAGGATAATAATGGTTAAGACTTCCTGACAAATACAAAGCGGAAACTATTCATGAATAGGAACAGACAAACTTTTTTGTCTGAATGAAAAGAAAAAATAGTAGAAGAGGCTGAACAAGAAAGGGGGGACGTTTTGTTTAAATACAGCCTACGTGTTTTTATATGAAACGATTATAGCTTACTCTCAAGGCACTGAACTGAATTAACCTGAACCTGACGTTTGTGCAAAGCGTCCACTATTGAACCGAATATCAGTTAGGATTTTACATTTACGATTCACCATTATTCCCGATTCCTTTCTTCTCTATTTCCTGTATTTCTGTTTCCCTGAAATCTAAATCAACATTTAACCTAATACCAATCGTCATGAAAAAGTTTACAGCCCTTATTCTGAGCGCGATGTTGTATAGCCTGTCGATACTGGCTCAAACGAATGTAAGCTCCATCATTTCGAGCAACACGACCTGGACTACCGCAGGTAGTCCCTACATTATCACCAACAACATTGAAGTAAACCCGGGCATAACCCTCACAGTACAATCGGGAGTAACGGTCAAGTTTAACGGCGGAGTCTATCTGCATGTGCGGGGAACGCTCAATGCTACCGGTGCAACCTTTACCGCCAATGGTAGTACAGCCAAAGGCTTTTACGATGGGATCTACGTATCGTACGAGTACTATGAGACCGGAAATGTTAACCTGACCAGCTGTACGGTGGAATATGCCTCGAACCTTTATGTGCGGAAAGGGCAGATGACGCTGAATAATTGTATTATTAACAACCTGAGTGGAACAATTCGCATCAGTGATCAGGGAACCCTGAACATAGACAAAACAAAAATATCAAATTGCAACTTCCCGATTACCTACTATGGAGCAGGAATGATCAATCCCGGCACCAATCTGGATTTATCCAGCAATACTTATAACTATGTCGATATTGATTTCAGCGAGGTCAATCAACTCTTTTGGCTGAAAAACTTCGGATATCCTTACTACAATGATAACAGTATCCAGGTGAGGGCACCCGGAACCCTGAAGATGGATCCGGGAGTTGATTTGCAGATTGCCAATACCGAAATTCATGTGTATGGGAAAATAAAGGCGATCGGAACAAAGGATAAACCGATTATTATTGAAAAGACCCCAGGCTCCAGCTATTGGCTTGGAATGAATATTCATAATAGCGCTATTGATACCGCCTGTGTATTGAGAAATTGTATCATCCGGAATGCCAACTACAACTACTACGAATGGTACAATGCGATGGAAATCGAAAACGCATCACCAACCATTGACAGCTGCCGGTTTGTAGGGAATGCCTATAACCTCCATATTGACGGGATCAGTAAACCGGTGATCTCCAATTGTTATCTGGGGCCATCCATTACAACCGCCGGAGAGACATTTAACATCGTATTGGATATGAATGCCAATCCCGTTTTTACCAATGACTCAATACAATTTAATAATACCGAAATCAGGGCGATCGGGCTTCGGGCGGTCAATATAACGGATGATGCACACCTTAAAAAGCTCTCTTTTATCGGCTTAAACAATATCTCCTATTGCCTCTATGACAATTCGACTGTTCTGGATACGGCTTCATTGACCATCGATCCCGGAGTGGTAATCAAATGCCGGAACTATAACTCGATGATAACAGGAAACGGCGTGATTACCGGTATCGGTACTGCATTGGAACCGATCTTTTTCACTCATATAGCCGACGACAATTGGGGGAATCCGGCAGATTCACAGAATAACGGGACCCAAACCATCAACTACAGCGATGGTGGTCGGATTGCCTTGTACAGCACCACAGAGTCAAGGCTCGAAAATTGGAAGTTCAACTATATTGGCTACAACTCCGGTAATTGGGGGATTTACGTGAAGAACTCCAATGTGGTGAAAAACTGCGAAATCAAAAACACCTACAATGGCGTCTGGTTTACCAAAAATGCAACGGTGATCAACAATACCTTTATCAATGTGCCGCAATATCCCATCGGCTACCAGTTGAGTACAGGCACTCCTGATATTTCGGGAAATACATTGACCAATGTGGGATATATCGGCATTCAACTGGATGGCGTGGAAAATGATTCGCCCACACTTCGGAAAATGAATTTTGCCGGATATACCAACTTGCCTTATATTCTGACTCATCAGATTACGATAGATCCGGGGAATGTAATGAATATTGCTCCCGGAGTCGTTTTAAAGTTCCAAAGTTACTGGAATAGCGGAATCTGGGTCAATGGTGCTCTGAAAGCCATTGGTACTAAAAATGAGAAAATCACATTCACTTCTATTCGGGATGACTCAGCCTGGGGAGACACCAATAATGACGGCACCGGTTCAGTCCCCGGAAGTGACGACTGGATGGGACTGGTATTTACCGGTACTGCCAGCGATACCGAAAATATCCTGCGCAATTGTGAAATCAAATACAGTGGAGATGCTTATAACAGCGGGTACAC
>JAUZOF010000587.1 GCA_030706585.1 Bacteroidota bacterium | reverse complement strand
TCCGCTGATAGGGAGTAGTTCGGCTGAAGATGACTTCGTCGGCGTACAGACTGTTGTCGGCGGCGTTCGAAATGCGATCGGCGAAAGCCGTCCCGACGCCAAGCAAAACAAGGACCACGAAAGATCCGATCCGCAGCGATCGCGTGCGGCCGATCTGTTCGCGGAACAGATAGGTCGACCACAACGCGACACCAGCGTTGAAGAGATCCTCGCTATCTACAAAAGCGCTTTTTAATTCCTGATTTTATATAGGTTAATGATCCCGCTACGGCTTATGCTGTTAGCGGGATTTTTATTTTTCAAGAGCCTGTTTAAATTTTATTGCTCGACTTTTTTATGGCTATTTCGAGGTAGATTTTTTGCTTTTAGTCCGCAGATTTAGCGGGCTAAATCAAGGGCGAAAAGTGAAAAATATGCCCGAAAGAGACTAAAAAAGGAGCAAAGAAAGACGATTGATCGGCTTTATAAAAATGTTTCGGTAAAATTGAAACAGGCTCTAAGAAAAAGAACCATTTACATTGGAGATTCCGGGCAGTTTCCTTATTTTTGGCACGAATATTGAAGAGATACTACACAACTAAATATACTGACAAATTCCCGCTTATGAATATCTACAAAAACATATTTGCCCAGGACGGTGAGGAAGAAAACGACGAACAGATGATTCCTATTTTCACGGAAATAGAAATCAAAAACGACGACGAAAGCGTAAAAGTCCCCACCGACGGACTGCCGATCCTGACCCTTCGTAATATGGTGATGTTTCCAACCATCGCTTTACCGGTAACAGTAGGTCGCTCTAAATCGTTGCGCCTGATCAAGGAAGCTAACAGCAAGAAGAAACTCATCGGAGTGGTTTGTCAAATGGACGAATCCATCGAAGAGCCGGAAGAAAAAGACCTTTTCCGTGTCGGTGTGATCGCTGAAATCCTTCGTGTAATCGAATTACCCGATAAAACAACCACCGTAATTCTACAGGGAAAACGTCGTTTTGAGCTGGAAGAGATTACCAGCACAGAACCGTACTTTAAGGGTACAGTTCGCCTGCTTGACGAAATCAGCCCTGCTGATGACGACAAAGAATTCGAAGCGCTCACCGCTACCGTTAAGGAGATGACGCTCAAATACATGCATCTGCAAAACGAGATTCCACGCGAAGCGATGATGCTGATCAAGAATATGGTTCATCCGAAATTCCTGATCCACTTTATCTGTTCTAATCTGCCTATTTCGTTGGAAGAAAAACAGGCTTTACTGGAAATGAACGACCTGAAAGAGCGTGCATACCAGTTGATCCGTATCCTCTCCCGCGAAACGCAACTCGAGGAAATCAAGAGCGACATCCAGACCAAGGCGCGTGAAGACCTCAGCCAGCAACAAAAGGAGTATTTCCTTCAGCAACAGATAAAAACTATTCAGGAAGAGCTGGGCGGTACGTCAAACGACAACGAAATCAATGAGTTTCGCATCAAGGCGGCCAAGAAGAAATGGCCGGAAGCCGCAGCTGAAACTTTCGAGAAAGAGTTGAAGAAACTGGAACGTACCCACCCGCAATCACCCGATTACTCGATGCAGCTTAATTATCTGCAGACCTTTATCGGATTGCCCTGGGGTGAATTTACCAAAGATCATTTCAATATCAAAAGTGCGCAAAAACTACTTGATAAAGAGCACTTTGGCATGGAAAAAGTAAAGGAACGTATCCTTGAACACCTCGCCGTGCTTCAGCTGAAAGGCGATATGAAGTCACCGATCATCTGCCTCTATGGCCCTCCGGGAGTAGGTAAAACCTCTTTGGGAAAATCCATTGCAGCGGCATTGAAACGTAAATACGTACGCATGTCTTTGGGTGGTCTGCACGACGAAGCTGAAATTCGTGGACACCGTCGTACCTACATCGGCGCAATGCCGGGACGCATTATCCAGGGCATTCAGAAAGCTGGGTCATCTAATCCGGTTTTCGTACTCGATGAGGTGGACAAGTTAGGTAAAGACTACAAAGGCGACCCCTCGGCCGCACTACTTGAAGTACTTGACCCTGAGCAGAATAACGCCTTCCACGATAATTTCCTCGATGTGGATTACGACCTGTCCAAAGTGTTGTTTATCGCAACAGCTAACAACATCGGAGATATTCCACGTCCCCTGCTCGACCGTATGGAGATGATTGAAATCAGCGGTTATATTCTCGAGGAAAAGATGGAAATTGCCCGCAAACACCTGATTCCGAAAGAGATTGCTAACCACGGTCTGAAAAAAGACCAGATAAAACTACCGAAGCCAACTATCGAAGCATTGATAGATGGTTACACACGCGAATCAGGTGTCCGCGAACTGGACAAGAAGATTGCCAAGGTGATGCGTAAGGTTGCTATCAAAGTACTGAACAGCGAAATAGGCGACGGTACAATTTACCCGGCTGAACTTCCTGATTATTTAGGCATGGTAGAATACACCCGCGATAAATACCAGACCAACGAATATGCCGGCGTGGTAACCGGATTAGCCTGGACAGCGGTAGGTGGTGAGATCCTTTTCGTGGAATCGAGTTTGAGTAAAGGCAAAGGCGGCAAGTTAACTTTGACAGGTAATTTGGGTGATGTCATGAAAGAGTCTGCCATTTTGGCACTCGAATACATCAAGGCACACGCCGATAAATTAAATATTAAGGAATCTGCTTTCGAAAACTGGAACGTACACGTTCACGTACCGGAAGGTGCTATTCCCAAAGATGGTCCTTCGGCGGGTATCACGATGGCAACATCACTGGTCTCTTCTTTTACCCAACGTAAGGTGAAAAGCAACCTCGCCATGACAGGTGAAATTACCCTGCGCGGACTGGTGCTTCCTGTGGGTGGTATCAAGGAGAAAATCCTCGCCGCCAAACG
>JAUZOF010000586.1 GCA_030706585.1 Bacteroidota bacterium | reverse complement strand
TCCGGCAGTTGCATAATCCTTATCTCCGCTCACCTCGGCTATCCGTTCAAAGCCGACAGCTTTTGGCACCTGTGTATTGGCATGTACGTTGTCAAGATTATCCTCTTGAACAGACATTGCATTAAACAACTTTTTATGGGAAAATCTCTTTGCCGTATTCAGATATTTCACATCACCGGTCATTTGATACGCATCGGCAAATATTTCGTTTATCCCGCCGTGTTCGTTCCCGAGCATCTCTTCCATTTTAGCATCAGAGAGCCCCGATGTCAGTGCAACCGCCCAGTCGCAGAACTTCAGGAAGATTGTTTTCGCGTCTTTATTTCCGCCATACAACCACGCATCTCTCAGGCCGGCATACGTCTTATGAAGATTATACCAGGGCACCCAGCTTTTCCAGATAGGTCCCATATTTCCGGTTTTAATCACAGGCCATATTTCGTTACTTTTGGGCACACCGCCAGCATATCCTACACCCCAATCAGGGTATTTAACTCCATTTGCATCCTGGCAGGCTTTAATCTCAGCAACCATGTAATCCATCCGTTTCTTACATTCGGCATTTCCGGTAGAAGCGTAATGAATGGCGAGAGCCGACAAATAATGCCCGGCAATATGGCCATCCACCCCATAGATTTCCCAGTTACCGTAGTTCTTTGCCTTAGCCGGCAGGCCGGCAACCGTGCGGTAAGGAGCCAGCAATCGGTCTGCATCATATTTAAGCAGGGTGGATACATTCAGATCCTGCGCATGCTTAAAAGGACCATCCAGCAATTTTACGTCCGAAAGCGGGAAGGTATTCGGATAGAGTTTTTCTTGAGAAAATGCGGTTTGTTTAAACACAAACAAAAGTGCAACCGCAATCAGTGATTTTTTCATGTCACATTAATTATATTTGTTTTTGATATAGAGGTAACTCACTAATAATGTTTCATGTATTCGTTTCAGAAGCATTGTCCCGTCAAAGTAACGCATTGACAAAATTACAATATCACCTATAATGTGATAGGGACATTTCGTTGTTGTATAGAGGTCATTTCGTTGTTTTCTCACATCAACCGGTACTTTTCGACCTCACACAGTAGCTAAATGAGACTCCCGGATTTGTTTCATTACTTTATAATTTCTTCTGATGGTCATCTGAGGCAAATTACCTTACTTTGTATAAGCATGTTCCTTTAGATGAAAGAAGAAGTCCTCGAAAAGCTCAAAGTCCTTGCCGAATCAGCCAAGTATGACGTGTCGTGTGCCTCCAGCGGTACCACGCGCAAAAACATGCCCGGCGGTATCGGTAACACAGCCGGTTGGGGGATTTGCCACACCTTTACCGAGGACGGACGCTGCGTATCACTACTCAAGATCATGCTTACCAACTACTGCATGTTTGACTGCGCCTATTGCATCAACCGCAGGAGTAATGATATCCGGCGGGCTACCTTCAGCGTATCGGAACTGGTGGAACTGACTATCGAATTTTACCGGCGGAATTACATCGAGGGACTTTTCCTGAGTTCAGGGGTGGTGCGAAATGCCGATTATACCATGGAACGATTGGTCAAAGTGATCAAAGACCTGCGCACGGTACATCGTTTCAACGGATATATTCACATGAAGAGCATTCCGGGTGCAAGTCAGGCACTGGTTCACGAAGCGGGACTTTATGCCGACCGCCTTAGTGTCAACATTGAAATCCCCACCGAACAAAACCTAAAACTACTGGCTCCGGAGAAAGACCATACCAGCGTTTACCTCCCGATGTCATACATACAGCAGGGAGTGCTCGAAAGCCGCGAAGAGCGACAAAAGTACCGTCACGCTCCACGCTTTGCACCAGCCGGACAAAGTACACAAATGATCGTGGGCGCTACAAATGAGACCGATAAACAAATCCTGCAAACCTCGGATGCACTTTATCAACAACCATCCATGAAGCGGGTCTATTACTCGGGCTTCGTACCGGTAAATAGTTACGACAATCGCCTGCCTGCATTGAAACAACCGCCGTTAGTCCGCGAAAACCGTCTCTATCAGGCCGACTGGCTGATGCGTTTTTACGAATTTAAGGTAGATGAAATTGTGGATGACCGCTATCCCGACCTTGATTTGGAGATTGATCCCAAACTGGCCTGGGCGCTTCGTCATCCGGAGCATTTCCCCATTGATATCAACAAAGCGGATTACCAAATGATCCTGCGCGTACCGGGCATTGGGGTAAAATCGGCTAAACTGATCGTAGTATCGCGCCGACATGCCCGCCTGAAAGCCTCCGAGCTGAAAAAGATTGGCGTGGTGATGAAAAAGGCGCAGTACTTTATTACCTGCAACGAACTTCCGGCTTTTACCATTCATGAGAGTTCTCCGGAATATGTAAGAAAAAAGCTGACTGAGAAGAAACTGCCTAAAGGCAAACAAATAGATTCGCAACAACTGAAGCTGATTTTTCCGGAATAATATTACTCCAAATTATGCTCATTTTCCGATACGATAAAACATTCGAAGGACTGCTGACGGTGGTCTTTGACGCTTACAACCGCAAAACCTTCCCTGAGAGGATACTGGGAGAGGATGACATTGCACCGTTGTTTGTCGAAGAATGCTTTACCGTAACTACCGACACAGAAAAATCGCAACGGGTGTGGAACGGACTCCGCAAGAAACTACAGGCTAATACCCTTAATATGCTGACACACATCTGGCTATCGGAAGAGCCGGGCTGTGACGAGCTGCTGTTTCGATACATCCGGAAAACCTTTGACAGCAAACATTCCATCGAGACTAATTTTGCTGACGACGATGTCCTTCAGGCCAATAAACTTGCCCGGAAAGTAAGTCACGAAAAGCATAGAATGATCGAATTCGTACGCTTCCAGAAAGCCGCTGACGATCTTTTCTT
>JAUZOF010000585.1 GCA_030706585.1 Bacteroidota bacterium | reverse complement strand
TTTACAGATGATAGCAGAAATACATTGAATCCGATTCAATATAATCGAAAAACAGTAGTTGGAACGGCTCAGACAATTGTAAGCCAAGATGCTCTTGTACGTGCTCCGACCATTATTAGTGATGAAAAAAAGAAGGCTTATGATGCTTCACCAATGCAGGATATGGTAAGAGTGTGGGAGGTTCAACGAACTGGGACTGTGAATATCTCGACTAATTGTCAGTTATTACAGTGTGACAATTCTTATTTGGGAGATGGAGTTACAGTATCCATCCAATATAATGATTCTGTGATCTGGAAAAAATATATAAGCAGCGACTCTGTTAATAAAGTTTATAATGACCTAATTACCTATAATGTTGAAGAAGGACAACGTATATATTTTAGATTACAATCAGTATCTAATCCTTCTCAGCCAGACAGTATTCGTCGTTATAGCAATGGTTTTGGTGATTTGATTTCATGGAGCCCCAAAATAACTTACAGCGGGGGCAATCAAACTGCATATGATTATGCAGGGTTGCCATCATATACTTACAAACCTTCAGATGCATATTTCATTAGCAGTAATGGTTGTCTTACTATAGATTCCGGACAACCGATAAGGCTGACAGGAACGCTTTCGTTACCCAAGAGCCGTCATGGAAGTATAAGTCAGTATTCAGGTAATTATATAAATGGAGATACTTTAAAATTGCGAATATATTTAGCCACAGACTCTCTTCTTTCTAAGGATTCTTTAGTGAACATTACGGAATATGATTCAGTGTCTAATAGTCAAGTTACAAAGCAGTTAGTATATAAAATAAGATATAATAATCCCAATTATTATCCTAAGAAAAGAATATTTGAGTATCGTTTGCTACAGTCTCGTTACGCTAACAGCAAAGTCTATGCTTTAACAGAAAACAACACTAGCGACACATATCCAACAGCCCAGCTGACAACGTCTAATCCTATTGACATTACTTGCTCAGATTTACCTTGGTTACCTGGGCCAAATCATTATTGGTTTGAAATAGGATCAAATCTTGATGAATATTGGGACTCAATAACATGGAAACCACAACTTCATCTTACAACACGCCAAGGAACTGACAGTACCATGTGCACTGGAGTGAAATATAATTTATTTACAAAAAAATTGCAGGTCGGAGACAACATATACTTTAGAGACATTTACCCTTTAAGAACATATAACGAAGAATTACCGTTCGGATATTCAATCTATATTACAAATCCTAAAGAAAAAAATATAAAATATACATTTTTGTTACTAGATCAGAATGGCAATATTTATAGCACTGTCGGAAAAGGAACAACTAAGGGGCATATAACCGGTAGTTTTAGTATAGAGCCTTGGTATTGTTTTGATGTTAATAATGGCTATTTTAAGCCCGTATTATTAATAGATGATACTGTAAGTGAGTGCTTTACCGAATATTTCTTTTACAATGCGGCTTGTGATGATGGGCATACTGAAGGAGAGTATTTATCTTTAAATATATCTTGCTTACCTTCCGAACAAGACCTTTCAATGGGGTCTAAGTATCGAGGATGGGGTCAATTTGAATACAATGCATCAGGCGATCGGTGGAAATATCCGATAAAAGAAGAAGACCTCACAGCCCAAATTGACACTACTTCATCAGCAAACGATCCGTATAAATTAGCAAAAACAACCTTATTCAAATTGGAACCTGAAGTAAAGGCTTTTTCTTACTGGCAAGGATTGGACGAACACCTGTACTTTGATAAAGATAGAATAAGCACTGGGCGACTTAATATTGTAGCTGTATCTAGTATGTCATCCGAATCTTCGACAGGCACAAGTAAAGTATCTGCATTTGATGGAAGTAGTGGAATTGATACAACATTCCATTTCAGTTCTCTGATATTAAAACCAGCAACTTACAATTCGGGAAATATTGACGACTTTAGTTTTGACCCTTATTTTCAGCAAAATAGCCAGGTGCAGGCAGCTAATAAAATTGGTGCATTCAGAGAAAAGAGTTCCAGCATAGACACAGATCCGGATGCTGATTCATATAGAGTCAATAATGCTCCCGTCATTTCATCTAAATTTAGCAACACTACTACCTATGGTGGTGCTAGCGCAACAATAGGCAAACTAGGGGCTGGTGTTTCTGCCAGCAAATCGAGCGGATCGGGTTACACAACATCTAATTTTGTTGATTTGAATGGCGACGGGTATCCTGATCGTATCACCGAAACCGAAATGGAATTTAGTAATGCAAGAGGTGGAAGAGACAACGAAAAATGCAGTATCAATGAAAATGATTGGGAAAGAAGTAACAGCAGTGCTTGGTCCGTGGGGTTCAGCGGAGGGTATTCGCAAACCTATTCAAATACTGAACAATCAAACTCTTCCGCTACTACAAATTCAACAACTCAACAGTCAACAACAACAGCGAATCACTTATCTGAACAATCTGATTTTTCTGTGAACGTTAGTGTTGCAGCACAGCATAATGCTGATGAGACTACTTTTGCCTATATTGACTTGAATGGAGATGGACTACCCGATAAACTACAAAAAGATGGAAGCGTAATAAAGGTGTGCTTTAATAAAGGATATAGCTTCTCAAATCCGATTCCTTGGTGTTTTGCCGATATTCACAAAGGTAAAAGCGAGGGTATATCAGGAAGTGCTAGTGTTAATTTCCCCATTGAGGATATTAAACAGTCCCTTAACAATGCCAGTCAGGTGACCAGTAAACTAAAATTCGGATTGAATATGGGATACAGCACCAATACAGCAGTTTCAACATCCTATACACTTTACTCCTTGAGTGATGTTAATGGCGATGGATTAGTAGATCAGCTTTATGTTGACGATCAGAATAATATTTGCGTAAGTCTCAACATGGGGAATAGTTTCGCTTCTCCTAT
>JAUZOF010000584.1 GCA_030706585.1 Bacteroidota bacterium | reverse complement strand
TTTCATTTCTTTGAGGAAAATACGATTTATGAGTACATATTATACCCGAAAAGAATTCGGTGATGATTTTCAGTGGGGAGTAGCCGCATCTTCCTATCAGATTGAAGGTGCACATGATGCAGATGGCAAGGGGATGTCCATTTGGGACCATTTTACCCAAAAAGGAAAGCGTATAAAAGACGGTTCCAATGGCGATGTGGCCTGTGATTTCTACAATCAATATGCCGAAGATATCTCTATTATTAACGAGCTGAATATTCCGAATTTTCGGTTTTCACTTTCGTGGCCGCGGATACTACCCGACGGCACCGGTCGGATCAACGAAACGGGCATTGACTTCTATCAACGGGTGATAGACTCGTGTCTGGAGCGCGGGGTAACTCCCTGGCTGACGCTTTACCATTGGGATTTACCCCTTGAACTGGAAAAAAAAGGCGGCTGGACTAACCGTGATATCCATTATTGGTTTGCTGAATATGCTGACATTTGCTCCCGTCGCTTTGGGGACAGGGTGAAGAACTGGTTTGTGATGAACGAGCCCTTTTCTTTCACGGCATTGGGTTATCTGGTGGGGTATTTTGCTCCGGGGAGATACGGAATTCATAATTTTCTGCCCGCAGTACATCATTCTAACCTATGTCAGGCTGAGGGCGGACGCATCATCCGTCGCAATGTGCCTGATGCGAATATCGGAACCACCTTTTCCTGTTCGCATGTGCGACCCGTTAACGACCATCCGGCCAATGTCCGCGCGGCAAAGCGGGTGGATGCGCTTTTCAACCGGCTCTATATCGAACCGTTATTGGGGTGGGATTACCCCATCGGAGAGCTTCCGGTACTGGAACGTATCGAGAAGTACATTCATCCTTATGATACGGGGCTGATGAAGTTTGACTTTGATTTTATCGGTTTGCAGAACTATTACTCGCTGACAGCCCGTTCCTCCATGCTGATGCCTTACCTGAAGGCCTTTTATGTACCGTTTCGTAAGCTCAACCGACCGCTGACGGCAAATGGGTGGGAGGTTTATCCAGCCGGGATATATCATATTCTGAAACAGTTTTCCCAATATCCGATTAAGCAGATTATCGTATCGGAAAACGGGGCTGCATTTCGTGACAAAATAGTCAATGGAAAGGTGCATGATACCCGCCGGACCAAATATTTGCAGGATTACATTGGGCAGGTATTACGTGCGAAACGGGAAGGTGTAAATGTGGGAGGCTATTTCATCTGGACGTTGATGGATAACTTCGAATGGCGGGATGGTTTTAACTCTCGATTTGGTTTAGTCCATGTCGATTTTAAACAACAAACCCGCATCATCAAAGATAGCGGGCTTTGGGTGAAAGAGTTTCTGGGAGAATAAGCGAAATTTGAGGGTCACTTCTCCTCATTAAAATACAACTTGTAAAAGCTCATCTCCTTATACGGGTCAAAACCCTTCTCGATGTATTCGGTGCTGCCGTCAATCGTGATGCGGTAATTGTTGTCGAGGATGATGACGTTTTTCACCTTCTTCGCCTCTTTCTTTACCGCTTCGTTGGAGACGGTGATTTTGTCCGGGATGACTACGTTGCGCTCTTTTTCGAAGGTACGTTTGTGTTCGACAAAGGCTTTGCGCATCTGTGCCTCCTGGAGCAGTTGCCCGGCAAAGTCATCAAACTCCACCTTGTCATTCTCCTTGAGGAAGTTGACTGCCTTTTTCATAATCTCCACCTTCTCCTTCTTTTCCACATCAGGCACCTGTGCCACGAAACTCTGGCACATCGACATCAGGTTGCCAGTCTGGAAAAACTCATCGTCACGGAAACGGATCCGCAGGAAATCATCCATCCAGTATTTTGCCTCTGTTCCGCGGTTGAGAGAGTCAATAGCACAGACGAGATAGCCTCTTTCTTTTTCGGTATTGAAAATAAGACAGCCTTTGTCGAGCTTGTTGATGTTGATTCCATTCTCGCTGTTGATTTCAAAGTTGTCGCCCGAGGGATAAACACGCAGGTAAGTCTCTTTCGATTCGGACTTAAACAAGCCTACGGCATCCACCACTTCGTCTTCCACCACGCAATCCTTAAAGTAAACCACGTATAATTCCCCTGCTTTGATCTTTGGGTGAGCTGATTTTTCATAAAGATGCTTGGCTATATGAATAGATTGATTGTATAATTCATCAGGGTTTTCAAATATTTTAGTCGTATACGAATATATTTCATTCAATAACAAATCGCTTTCATGAAATAAATTAAAATAGTCACGATTCTTAAACGGTGATAAGAAAAACCTTGATAATAAAGAGCTGATCTCGGAGTTAATGTTTATGCAAGATTTAGAGTATCTAATACCTTCATCAAACAATTTATTTCCTATTCTGTGAATGGTTATATGTTTAAACAATATGTCATCAAAAACAAGCATGGAAAAGAGTTTAGTTTTGTTTGAAATTTGTATAGCCAGATTCTTTAATTCTGTTTATTTCTTTTAGTAATTTAGTTCTTGTACTGGAGAAATTTGAATCAAAAGAATTATTATGTTGAATAATGGAAATTCTTAGTTCTGTATCATTGAAATCATTGCGGCTTAGAGCCCCTGTAAATGAAGCTTCAATAATACATAATCCAGTTCTATTAAGATAGTTATATTGTAATCCGAATTTCATCTTTTCGCATAGTATAGACGATCTATAAGTATCATCAGAAATATAAATTGTATCATCAAGTTCTTGACCATGTAAGTTGAGATTTGCAACCTTTCCTTTCATGGATTCAAGATCTTTTGGTAGATTTGACATGGTTTCATCTGGTCTGATTTTGATGCTTTCTAAAGATATTTTTTTTACATTGATGAGTGTCGAATCTTGCAAATTGATGAAATTTAAAAGGAATTGAACTCTTTGTTTGTTGTTGAAATCTAGGAACTTAAT
>JAUZOF010000583.1 GCA_030706585.1 Bacteroidota bacterium | reverse complement strand
GGATAAAGTATATTCTTCAGTGCCTGCTTTTATAATAAATGTGTCGACAGCTTGAATGGAAGCCGAAGTGCGGGATATCCGGTTTTCTGTGAAATCATATTCGAAATAGATATCCTTTTTATCAGCGAACCGCCATTTGCCGCTTTTCTTATCATTTGAATACTGTCCGGAGACGAGAGTATCGCCGGTGTTCATATCGACCTTTAAGTATAAACCCTCTTTTTGTTTGGTTTGTTTGTTAATGGTGACGGTAGTGGCAATATCTCTGTCTTTCGTTACTTTCGTCTTAAAGTCCTTATCCTGTGCATTGCAGAAGTAAATTGACAACAGTCCTATTGCAAAAATGTAAATCGTCTTCATATGTTTATTTAATTAATGCCGTGGTGTCGTTATTAAATTGAGACAATGTTTTGTAGGGTAATGTGCCTTGAGCTTTACTTGCCAGACCCATGCCAACCAGAAGAACAACTAACAGCAACTTTTTCATATTCTATTTTAGCGACAGGGATAGATGCTAACCTATCCCTGTCAACAATCCGTGTCTACTTCACCTCTCCTACTACTCCAACCTCCTTGATGAGGCGAAAACGCATAAAATCATAAAATGTACTCGAATTATCATCCCACAAATGAGGAAAACCTCCGGAGCGGAAGTTAAAGTCATCAGCATTAATGGCATCAACCCATTCTATAGCTATCACAGGTTCCGGGAATCCGAAATAGTCATTATGCATAGAGTCATTATAGGGATGGATATATAAGTACATACCATCATATATATCGAATCTTTGTGCGTCTTCTGTCGGTAATACCCATTTTACAGGAATTTTCAAGTCATTGAGCAACACGTCCAACGATTTCCCCTCATAGCAGGAGGCTCTTGTTGAAAAATTGTATTTAATAAATGCCGTAGTGTCGTTATTAAATTGAGACAACGTTTTGTATGGTAATGTGCATTGAGCCTTGCTTACCAGGCTCATATGAATTAGAAGAAAAACTAAAAGTACTTTTTTCATATTTGAGTTTTTTAAAAATTAAAATCAATACAAAGTGTCGGAATGTATTGGTAAGAGTCAATATAGTCGCAATCGAACGAAAATTCAGCCCCCAGTTCACTGAATGTATCCGACGAGCTAATTCGCTTATATATTTTCAACCCCGTGTTATACAAATCCATCACGGCTGCAATAGCATAGCTTTGCGCATCAATCTTAGAATACCCTTCTTTTTCCAAAATAGACTTAATTTTACCAAACTGGACTCCCAATCTAGTAAATAAACTAAACTGTCCTTCTGAATCCATAAAATTACCATTTGCCGTATTAAGAAATGCCGTTAGCTTGGCAGGGTCGTCTATATACACCATGTATTGTGAATCGTCATACACGCTAGCAACCAGTGCTTTAAAATGTCCTCCGTTTGCTGCAGCAAATTTAAACATATTTATGGCAGTATTGATGTCTCGCGCAGACAGAGAATAATTATATTCATTTCCCAGATAAGGATGGTCATGTATCTGAATTTCTATATTCTGGTCGTATTCAGTCATACTTTTATCTCCATCACCTTTTTGCAATTTGCCTTTTGTTGGGGAATTATAAACATAATGATTGCCTCCCATATTGCATATTGCCATAGAATATTCATCTTTCACAGACGTGCTAAACCGTTTCAAGGCTTCGATGCCATCTTTAATATCGTTGGTAGCTTCCATGGCATTGAGAACCATAGTGGCATTAGACTTTGCCGACGGCAGGCAGTCAGTTTTGAATACCGGCGGTTTGTCAAATATTGATATTGTAGCCGGGGCACTTCCTATGTTGAGTGTTAAATTGTTTGTGCTTTCTGTCTGCAATGTATTCAAATAGAGCCATAAATAGTAAACTTCAGTATCGCTCGGAGGCGTTGTTGGTGTAGGAGTCGACTGATTTAGCGTATTGATATAAGTTTGCAGGGTTGTTGTGTTAGTTAGAATAGACGGATCCATGCTCGTTATATTGAGAGTAAGGTCACTGCTTGTAATAAATACACTACCTTGCGCTGTCACAGTTACTTCCGGCAATACTCCTCCGTAAAGTGTAATCGAAGCAACCCATTTCATAAAGTCTATATTAGCATGGTTGTAATCATTAACACCATTGCCTGCCAGTACATAACCAGCATCGATTCCAATCCAAGCAGCAAAGCCAGATAACAGCCCCAAAAGTAATCCTATTTTTTTAATTATCTGTTTCATGTCATTGTTTTTTAGATTACTGTTTGATAATATTCCTGTACAATGTGAACCGAATACCAGTAGCTCCAATATTGTAACTTCCAGAAGGTAATGCTGGAGGAGAGAGCATAATAGTATGTTTCCCCGGCTCATACTCTCTTGTCGGATAGACATAATAACAATGTCCAGAGGTATCATGGAGACGGAATGTTATCCTGTCGTTTTTTATTACAGTAAAATCCACTTTTATCTGACTCTTATATGGGTTAGGATACACCCTGTTGATAACAAACGTAGTATCGACTCTGGGATTATTCTCTTTATTTAAGACAAAGCAGGTTGGTCTTAGAGGCTCATTCTCCTGTTTTTCTGCCCTAACAAAATTGCCAAATAAACATGTGGAATCATTGTGATGTTGAATTTGGCATGTAAACACTTTCATGGCTACAAAGCGGAGAATAGAGTCGGGGCCGCTTTCTGATTTTATCTTCCAATATTTTCCGGCTGGCTCGGCCATGAATCCGGAAACAAACTTTCCGTTTACATACCACTTCCCCATTATAAGGCTATTCGCCGTCTGCATTTGAAGAGTCATATTTTCTTCCAGTTCTACATTTACACGACTCCAATCGTATGTATAAAGTTTGCCTTTCCATGTTCCCAAGAGTGAATCAGCAACTGTTAATTGGTCGAAGACTGGCATTCT
>JAUZOF010000582.1 GCA_030706585.1 Bacteroidota bacterium | reverse complement strand
TGGGGGCCATTCGTCCGTCGTATCTCGGCCTACTCATTGCGGCATCCGTCGTGGGTGGTATCGGTCTTATTGACCACCATATTAAGCACATTGGCCGATGTATTATTCCCCATCATATTGCTCAGGCTGATTGATAATGAACTGACCCCGTTAGTCAAAACTTACATCTCACACGGCACATCAGTACCATCCTATTTGCTCTGGAATCTCCAAAACTATGCGCTGATGTTTATCGGAGTGGCGGTGTTGGAAATTATTGGCATCGGCGGATTCTTTTACTATTCAGGCAAAATCAAGGAACAGGTCATTTTCGACCTGCGCACCGATATGTTTGAACGGCTGCATCAGCTCTCGTTTGATTTCTACGACCGGAACTCAACCGGTTGGCTGGTGACCCGCATCACCACCGATATAGACCGGGTAGCCGACCTTATTTCATGGGGATTTATGATTGTGGTAAAAGGACTGGTGCTGATGACGCTCTATTTTGTTTTCATGTTTATCTATAACATTCCACTTTCGTTGATAGCGTTGGTTTCCATTCCGCTGTTGCTCTATATTTCGGTTTATTACCGCAAGAAGATTCTGGAATATTCGCGAAATGCCCGTAAAACCAACAGCGAAATGGTCTCTTATTTCACCGAAAATATCAACGGAATTGAGATAAACAAATCGACCGTTCAGGAAGAGCGTGCCAGCCAACGCATGGAAGAATACAGTACTCTGTTTAAGCGAAATTCCTACCTGGCCTCCTACTTCTCGGCAATGTTTGGCCCGACGATTATCCTGGTAAGCACACTGGCCGTAGCCGTGCTCATCGTGGTGGGTTCGTACATGAATATTGTCAACGAAACCATTACCGTAGGGGTACTGGCCGCCTTCTTCGGCTATTCGCGCAATCTGTTTCTGCCGATATTTGACATTTCACGCGTATATGCCATGGCTCAAAGTAGTCTTTCAGCTGGCGAACGTATATTCTCGCTATTGGATGCAAAACCGACCATCGTGGATGCACATCACAAGATCGACCATTTTGACAGATTAAAAGGTTCGGTCCACTTTAAAGATGTATCATTCCATTACACACCGGAAAAATCGGTTTTGAAAGACCTCAGTTTCAGAATCAATGCCGGTCAATCCATTGCTTTAGTCGGTGCTACCGGGTGTGGTAAAACCACCATTGCCAATCTTATCGGACGGTTCTACGAACCTGTACATGGCACAATCGAGATTGATGGTATTGATTACAAAAAACGTAGCCTGCACAGTTATCGGCAACAGGTCGGTGTAGTGCAGCAAACACCGTTGATATTCTCGGGAACCATTTTGGAAAATATCCGGTATGGGAATTTAGAGGCATCAGATACTGAGGTCAATCGGGTATTGTCGCTCATTCAGGCCAATGACATACAGCAAAGGCTGCACGAAACAACTCTGGAAGATGGATCCAATCTCTCTATCGGAGAAAAGCAGATTATCTCCATTGCCCGTGTGATGCTGATGAATCCGGCCATTGTCATTCTGGACGAAGCCACCTCAGCGCTGGATATCCTGACCGAGTCACAGATTCAGCGAGGCATTAAGTACCTCACCTCTACCCGTACCTCCATCATCATTGCCCACCGGCTTTCGACGATTATCAATTGCCACCGCATATTTGTGATTAAGAATGGTGATATTATCGAGGACGGCACACACCACCGATTGTTGCGGAATCCACACGGAGCCTACCGCAAACTATACGACGAGCAATATGCCGCCACTGAAGATTACGGAATAAGCATTTAATAAATATGAAGATATTAGTCACATACGCCATCCCTCAGGAGAAAGTGGAATTTTCTTTTTTCACCAGCACAATTGTTTATTGTCAGACCGGAATCGGTAAAGTGAATGCAACATTATCCGTTTACGAAGCGGTAACGCGTCACCGCCCCGACCTGATACTGAATATCGGAACGGCCGGTTCGCTCAAACATGAAATAGGCAGCATTGTCGTCTGCGGGAAGTTCATCGACCGGGATATGGAAAAATGCAAAGAGTTTGGCGTTACGTACATGTACTATTTTGCGGAAGAGCTTGCCCGAATCCCGCTATTATCGGGGTGGAACATTGAGTGCATCTGCAATACGGGCGATTCCTTTGTTACAGAAGCATATCACGATGCCGATGCCTACGACATGGAGGCTTTTGCCATTGCGGCAGTAAGTAAATCTCAAGCTATCCCTTTGCTTTCGGTAAAATACATCACCGACAAAATAGGCGAAAACTCCATTAAACACTGGGAGGATAAGCTCAGTGATGCAAATGCCGGATTAGAGAAATTCATTCAGGATAAAAAGTTTGAAATCATCTATCCGGCCGGTTAAAACAATCACATTAAAAAACGATTAAATATGAAGCTATTACGAATTTCATTAGTCCTGTTACCACTGCTTACGCTATTAAGCAGTTGCGGACACAAGGCGGACAAAGCGCAAACGGAACAAGCCGAAATCAGGATCGGATTTATGCCGGGAAGTTCCCCCATTATTATCGGTCGTGCCAAAGGATGGTTTAACCAGGAGTTTACCAAACAGGGAATTAAAGTCTCTTTCTATCAATGCAGTTACGGTCCGCCCATGGTCGAAGCTTTCATTGCTGACAAAATTGATGTCGGCTTAATGGGCGATCAGCCTGCAATTGTGGGATTTGCTCAGGGAGCAGAGTATAAGGCGGTGGCCAGTTTTGCCGTTGGTTATAACTTCGATGGATTGCTCGTATCCCCGGAATCCAATATCAAATCCATCAAAGACCTGAAAGGGAAAAAGATATCAGTACCTGTGGGCTCCGTATTGCAACACTTGCTGCATCTATACCTGGAACAGGCCGGACTAACCGAAAAGGATGTACAAATAGTCAATCTCACTTCGGCTGAAGGGTTCATTG
>JAUZOF010000581.1 GCA_030706585.1 Bacteroidota bacterium | reverse complement strand
AAATAATTTACGGCAAAGTCCGGTGCATGAATATCCGCCACATAAGGAACCGGCAATAAGCCCGGTGTGGCTATCCATACAATGCGTCCGCGGGTACCCCGTAGCAATGGAAGAAGCTCATGCAGTAAAATCACCGGACCTACCAACCGTTTTTCAAGTTCCTGACGATAAGCATCGGTGTCCATTAATTCAACCGGTGCTACTTGCCCACCTCCGGCAACATTTATTACAGCATATAGCGGTGGCACTTTGTCGTCATTAATCATCCATCTGATTTGAGTGGCAATAGCTTTTGTCTGCTCTGAATTAGTAAGGTCTAACGGACAAACAGGATGTAATCCTGAAAGGTTGTATCCGTTCAACCGATCAACATCAGTCTGCCTGCGGACTGTAGCCAAAACAGTAAATCCTTTCCGGGCAAGATGCAGTGCAATGGCATGACCAATACCCGATGAGGCTCCTGTTACCAAAATGGATTTATATTCATTATTCTGCATAAATTGAAGTGTTTGGATTGAATTGGTGTTGCAAAGGAACGAACAACCGAAAATGACCACAATACTGAATAATCAGTATCTTTATAGCGATAATAGCTGGCAATATTTTCAGTAACAAAACGTTTACTTAATAGATTTGAAAAGACACACTAATGACAAACACACCCGAACATCTGACCCGAGAACATATTTCAACGCTTTCGCAACAGAAATTTATGACTGAAGAGCTTGATTACTCAATTTTGGAACGGCATAAGGTTATGCTGAGCCGTCTGGCAGAGGTAGGTAACAGCGGTGTAACGGTGTTCGATTTATCGAAAGGAGAGCACGTCTTCAGTTCGTACAATATGCAGGAGCTATTCGGTTTCGATGTTTCTTCCATCAAAAAAATCGGCAATGACTATATTAACTCTAAGACTCATCCTGACGACTATCTGGCTCTGATGCGAAACGGAATTACTTTGATGCGTTTTTTCTATTCGATTCCGATTGAGGATCGGCCGAATTATAAATTGATCAATGAGTACCGGATTTTGAATTCCCGGGGACAATACATCCGGGTGATAGAGCAACACCAGATACTGGAGATGGATCCACGGGGTAATGTGTGGTTAGCACTTGCTGTGATGGACGTGTCGCCCCATCAGGAAGAATACCAGGGAGTAAAGAGTCAACTGTTTAATTATAAAACGGGGAAATTAGTGCCGGTAATTAGTCTGAACGGCAATACGGCCGAAACACCTGAACTTACACAGCGGGAACGACAGGTGCTGGGACTGATACGTGACGGCTATCTCAGTAAAGAAATATCGGAAAAGCTCTTTATCAGCATACATACTGTCAATACACATAGGCAACGGATTCTTGAAAAACTGGGCGTGGATAATTCGATGGAAGCCGTGAGGTACGCTTCTCAATTAGGATTGTTGCAGTGATTTAGGTAGACAAAAAACAGTATCCCCATACCTTAATATTCCAGCGATTTTATTCTGTAAGATGAACTTAAATAAAAACCACGGAGTATGTTAACAACATCCGTGGTTTTGTTACGAGTGAATCATCCCGCCGATTTCTTGATTTTTATTTGGTTGTTTTCGCTAAACTTAGCTTTCAAAATCCTCATATCGTTACTTACTTTTAAATCAAGAATCTTAGCGTAATGCTGGGTTGTGTGAAGATTCTTATGTCCGAGCATCTTGGATACACTTTCAATTGGAACTCCATTCGAAAGCGTGACTGTTGTGGCAAACGTATGCCTGGCAATGTGAAAGGTCAGCTCTTTGGTTATTCCACATACGTCTGCAATCTCTTTTAAATAAGCATTCATTTTTTGATTGCTCAATATGGGCAACACCCGCTCTTGTGTTACAACTACCGGATGTTCTTTGTATTTCTCCAAAAGTGCGGCTGCAATCGGGAGTAACGGAATATTGGAACGTGTATCGGTCTTCGTTCTATTTATAAAAATCCAACGTTCCCCATCTACGCCGAATCCGATATTTTTATAAGAAAGCTTCTTTACATCCGAATAGGCCAGACCAGTGTAACAACTGAACAAGAAAATGTCTTTCACCTGATTGAGGCGATCTGTTGCAAACTCTTTTTGAAACATAACATCTAATTCCTCTTGAGACAAGAAAGGACGTTCTACTTCTACTTCTTTGCTTTTATAGTTGATAAATGGATTTTTAATCAGCCAGCCATTAGCCAAGCAAATACGAATAATCTTTCCAAAATTCTTGATGTATTTCGATGCTGTATTCTGGCAGCAATTACAAACGGTTTTGAGGTAAAACTCATAACCGGTAATAAACTCGTGATTGATTTTACGAATATCGATGTCTGATATTTTATATTTCCACTGAAGAAAATCGACAGTATGCTTCAAAGAAGTTTCATACCGTACCAGTGTTGCCGAGGCGTACCCTTTTCCAATCAAGGCTTTAATATCAGTATTGTGCTGCCTGAAAATATCTATAAGCATATGCGCACGCTTATCTATACCCATTATCTTATTGCGCATATTTTCAGCATTGACATCCTCATCCTCGCGGATTAGCTGCTGTTGATAATCGTACACTTTGGCTTTAAGTGCATCCAGGTAGGAATTGATTGCTTTTGATTCAGCACTTGTGCCTTTCATCCGATTGCCCTCAACAGACCATTTGGACGGATGTGCATAACGTTTTGTGCAGAATTCGATACGTTGGCTGTCAATAGTCACGCGAAGGTAAATAGGAAGAAGTCCATTGCGATTAGACTTTGCTCTCTTTACGTAAAAGAGAATGGATAGCTTTTCATTCATTTGTGGTAACCTTTTATTGTTCAAAAATACTTTTTCTTTGATTTTAAATCAAGATGTTCAAGGATTGAACTGCTTGACTACAAGCAATTTTAGAACAAATTCGGGGTCATTTTTCTTTTCAATTTTT
>JAUZOF010000580.1 GCA_030706585.1 Bacteroidota bacterium | reverse complement strand
CAGCTACTTGAAAATATTAAGTTCGAAAACTGTTTGAAGAACGACGGGTATATTAAAGCATTAGGAAAACAGCCCTAAATCGCTTCTAAAAGTAAATGAGGATGTCCCGAAAGAACAAGGGACATCCTCATTTGTTATTTATGCATTGTTTTCTTTCTGAGGGAAAATAACAGACGCCAGGATACTTATACCCAGAATACCTACCACAGCAAAGAGAGAGGGAACCGTTTCTATGTGAACATGGAAAATACTTCCCAACAACATCTTTACACCAATAAATGTAAGCAGGACCGCCAACCCGATTTTCAGATAATGGAAGAGATTCATAACATTTGAAATGAGAAAGAATAACGATCTCAGCCCAAGAATCGCACAAATATTAGATGCAAAAACAATGTATGGATCTTTGGTGATTGAGAAAATTGCCGGAACCGAATCGACGGCAAACAAAACATCTGAAAATTCAACAACGAAAACGACTAAAAGCAACGGTGTAATCATGCGTTTCCCGTCAATTTTAGTAAAGAAATTGTCCTTTACAAAATGAGGATGCACAGCAAAGTATTTAGAGGCGAACCGTACAATCGGATGCTTTGACACGTTGATTTTCTCCTCTTTGTCTTTATCGACATACATCTTAATTCCCGTAAACACCAACAGCGCTCCAAAAATCCACATCACCCACTCAAAACGCTGAATCAGAGCTGCACTCAGGAATATAAAGATAAATCTCATAACAATTGCTCCCAAGATGCCCCAAAACAAAACTCTGTGATAATACGCTTTCGGCACACTAAAGCTCATAAATATCATGATAATCACGAAGATATTATCGACAGAAAGAGCATACTCAATAAGATAACCCGTCAGAAATTCCAATGAAAGCGCTTTGCGGTAGATTCCGAGGTTAGTATCCAAATCCAATGCAGGGTTCAAATTGAGTCCGTGACCATGAAGCTGATTCAGTTCCTGCAGTCTGGCAAACGAATCGACGCTGTGAATCATGTCTCCGTATGCCCCAATAAAAAGGTAAATGCAGAACGACAGCAGTGTCCAGACAATTGTCCAAATAGTTGCTTCTTTAAAGGAGACCTCATGACTGTGTCGGTTAAACAGACCCAAATCAATTGCTAAAACGACAAATATAAGAGAAAGGAATCCTCCGAAAAAGATAAATTCGTGACCGTTCATTATAAATTACTATTATTTTTTGAATACAAGATACACGGCAGCGATCATTAGCAACATGGCAAGTATGTGATTCCAGCGCACGTCTATTTTAAAAACAAGAATGGAAAAAACAATAAAAACAGAGAGTGTAATCACTTCCTGAATAACTTTGAGTTGCATCAGAGAAAATGTACCACCGTTACCCTGAAAACCAATCCGATTGGCGGGGACCTGTAAACAATACTCAAAGAAAGCAATACCCCAACTAATCAGAATAACTGCGAATAAAGGCAGGGAACTGAACCAGGAAAAATCGCGCATACGAAGATGGCCATACCATGCAATCGTCATAAATACATTGGCAAAAACAAGCAAGCCAATGGTTGTAAAACTATTATACATCAAAGACTATTATTTCACATTTTTACCTCTGAGGAGATTCACATTCCCCTTCAGTTTAAACTTTTTACCATCCGTACCTGTGGCTGAAATAAGATAGTAATAAACTCCCGGGGGAGCCAGTCTCCCTCCTACTCTGCCATCCCAGCCCTGAGCCGGATCTGTTGAGGTGTAAACACGTCCTGCCCAGGATGAGTAAAGCAATATTTTATAATCGGCAATCGATCGGTAAGATACCCTGAACTGATCATTTTGTCCGTCTCCATTGGGAGTAAACACATTGGGCACGTTGATAAACGAAGCACTAACTTTCACGGTCAACGAATCAGAATATGAACAAGAACTGGCACTATTGGTTACTGTCAGGGTTACCTTATAATCTCCCGTTTCATTGAACACATAACGAAGATCCGCGTCCGTGTACCTTAAATAATTAGTTGTATTCGCAAGATTGTAAATCCTCCATTCATAAAACTGCGTAACCGGAAGGTTGGCATTACTCTTGAACGAAACATTTAATGGTCCCGACCCTTCGAGCGTTCCCGTTTTTCGTCCCGATTCGTTGGCTGCATCTCTTTCGATAATACTGCCCGTTGGGTGACACTCTACCCGAATTGCCTTGTAAATATCCGAAGTCACTGTGGATGCTATTCCAAATAACGTAGCATACTGATCTCCGGAAAGAGTATAATTTGTATCCTTATATGGAGCATTCAATACAATGGTAGAAAATGGGTATGTCTCGGTCAGGCTTCTGGTAGTTGCCGACCACTGACCCGAAGCATATTCCTGATCGGGATAAGATACTGTAAACTGACGACTGAGAAGCTGCTTTATACTGTTTTTGTCGTAATACACCAAATCGGGTATCTTTCCTAATAAGTTCAATGATATATTACTGCATTTATCAACACCTTCTGAAACAGCAAGAGCATTTAACGATGGCAAATATTTTTGATAGTCAATCACCCAGATATAATATTGAACGCCATTTGCAGTCAACACATAACCCGTTCCATCCTCTACTGAAATAGCCGACAAGTTGCTTACAAATGAGCCGTCATATTTTTTCCATAGGTAGCTCGAAGCCGATCCTGTAAACTGAATCTGATTATCCGCCGTAATTCCATTGAACAGGAACACTGCATCGATATTTTTCACAGCACTACCAGTCAGCTGGATTGAACGACCCGAACCGGATGAAATGAACTGAGAAAAACCACTTGTTGTGATAAAACACAAAAGTATACTAAGGGCAATCTTTTTTATCATACGTCGCTATTAAGTAAAAATCGGCTTAAATCACTCATTCGAACTTGATCTGATAGAAAAAGCAAATTGATAAAAAGGCAATTACAAGTT
>JAUZOF010000058.1 GCA_030706585.1 Bacteroidota bacterium | reverse complement strand
TTTCAAACGCCTTTTGGCCTATTCCGGTATTGCCCATGCCGGATATATGCTGATTGCACTGGTGGCTCTCAAAGCGCAGGTTGCGGGAGCATTGCTGCTCTATTCACTGTCCTATATCGTCTCCTCCGTCACTGCCTTTGCCGTGTTGATGATGATTCGTGAAGCTACCGGTTCATTTGAGGTAGATTCTTTTAAAGGATTAGCCAAAAACAATAAACCGGAAGCTCTTGCCCTGACACTTTCGATGCTTTCCCTGGCCGGAATTCCTCCGTTGATTGGATTTGCCTCAAAGTATAACCTCTTTATCAAAGCGCTGGAAACCGGCAACAATGTTCCGTTGGTAATCGTCGCAGTAATTGGTTCGATGGTCAGCCTTTACTACTACTTCCGTCCGGTGATGGTGATTTATTCCAATCAGGATGAAGCCACAGAGGTCAATTTCGGAAGCGGATATCGCCCTCAAATTATTATTGCATTGGTATTATTGGTAATCAGTAGTTTGGTGCCAATCTGGCTGGTGAATCTTATTTAGATATACATCAAAACATGAGAAAACAAAAAAGGAGTGCAACTTCAGTGATGCACTCCTTTTTTGTTCTCTTAGAATCAGTTCTATTTCAATTCAAGAATCAAAGACTCTTTGGCTGATAAATTGAGTTTATCTTTAAGCCCAACAGAACGACCGGTAATCACATCAATACCTTCGTTTGACGAACCGATAGCCTCGGCGTATTCTTTCAATGAAAGGTTGGTCTCTGATTTTTTACCGTTCAGAATCACCAGCACTTTCTTGCCATGATACTCCCTCAGATAGACATATATACCATCACGTACCGCAAAATGCAGAAGCGAACCTTTGGCAATCACCTCATTTCCTTTGCGCCATTTCAATAACTTCTGCATATAGTTGAATGCCTCGTTTTGAAGAGCGGTACGGCCGTCAGCAGTGTAGGCATTCTGAGTATCTCCCATCCATCCACCGGGGAAATCAGTCCGCACATAACCGTCACTTTTTTGTTTGACACCGTTTATCAGTATTTCGGTACCATAATAGATTTCCGGGATTCCACGGGTGGTAAACAGGAAGGCAAATGCCTGTTTGTAAATATTCAAATCGTTAGGCATTTCGTGAAAGAAACGGTCGGTATCGTGGTTTTCGAGGAATACCAACAGGTTGTTGACGTCCGCATAAAGATAATCCTGTGCCACAACATCAAATATTTTACCCAGACTGTTATCCTGATAAAAAGCGTCATGCGAATTAATCATAGTCGGGAAATCCATCACGGTTTTCAGATTGGAATTAAAGCCCGGATTCAATTTACTGTTTGCCTGCCAATACGCAGTACCGGAAACATTTTCATACCAGGCCTCTCCGACAATATTGAAATTGGGATATTCGTTGAAAACCGCCCTGCACCACTCAGCCATCATCGAAGCGTCTGCATAAGGATAGGTATCCTGGCGGATACCATCAAGATTAGCGTACTCAATCCACCAGATGCTATTCTGAATCAGATATTTTGCCAAATGCGGATTGCGTTGATTCAGGTCAGGCATCGATTCCACAAACCAGCCTTCCTTCATCATCTTCTTATCGTATTCAGACGCGTGAGGATCGTAATAGCTGTGCTTAGCGTGGTTGCACTGCATATACTTTCCGCCATTGTTAATCCAGTCGCCGAACGGCATATCTTTCATCCAGAGGTGTCCGCTGCCACAATGGTTGAAGACCATATCCATTACCACTTTCAAACTTTTCTGATGCGCTTTATTGATCAAACGTAAATACTCCTCATTCGTTCCGAAACGGGGGTCAACCTTGTAATAATCAGTTGCTGCATATCCGTGATAGGAACCGCCGGGCATGTCATTTTCTAATACCGGAGTGGGCCAGATCGTTGTCACCCCCAAATCAGCCAAATAATCAAGATGCTGCTCAATACCGGCTAAATCGCCTCCGTGACGGGCATTGGGATCATTGCGGTCAACCTGAACCGTAGCATTTTGCATCTTTAGGTTGTCATTGGCCGGATTGCCATTTGCAAAGCGGTCCGGCATCAGAAGATATATCACATCTGAAGAGGAGAATCCTTTATGAGAGACAGGATCAACAGAACGCGGTTTTAATTCATAACTGACCTTCTTTTTCCCTTTTTCACTGGTAAATAGCATCTCAAACTTCCCGGCAGTAGCTTTACTCAGATCGAGATAAACAAAGAGGTAGTTTGGACTTTCCGCTTTTACGACTCTTTTTACCAACACATTTGGAGATAGAGATTGCACCTGCAGATTATTAATATCAGCGCCATAGACCATGATCTGAAGCTCGGGATTCTTCATACCCGCCCACCAGAAGGCAGGTTCCAGCTTGTTGATCTGGATAGAGGCAAATAGCCCGACATACAGGGCTATTAAGGATGTAGTTAGTAGTAGTTTTTTCATTATTCAGATTTTCTTTTTGTGTAGTTATAAAACGGACGAGCAATATCGCAAATTCATTGTTGATTATGCCATCTGCAACGTTGATTTCGACAGATTCAACGTTAATACTACCGGATTGATCATTAAATGTGGCAGATTCAACGTTCAATGTGCCACATTCAATGATGAACCTGGCACATTTAATGTTGATTTCGCCGGATTCATTGTTCAATTCGATGGATTCAATATTGATTCCGACAAATTTAACGTTGAATGAGGAGCATATTCCTTATCATTTTACCGATTTATCGGTTGAATAGTCCATTCTGTCACAGGAGCTGGAATCCCATAGGCAAGGGGCACTGAAACATAGACTATTTCCCCATTATGATTAGCCGCCAGAATCCGGACAAGCGAATGATCCATACTTCTGACATCCTTTGGTAAAAAGATGGAGAAGCCATCCCGTGTAAATGAAATAAACTCATCAGGCAACGCGACATTCTGCCACAGCACATGAAATTCATCCGGTCGCTTCATACAACGGAAAAGCAAGCGATTATTCAAATAGCTGTTCGGGGTAATCGTAAGCTGTACATCCTGATTTTTGCGTTTCTGCAATTTGTAGAACAGCAAAGAAACTTTCTTCCCCTTCTTCATCACCCCGATTTCATGGATAAGACGCAAGGTGTCTTTCACATGAATCATCCAGCTTCCGGGGTGGCGATTAAGCGGAATTATTTCCAATCCTTTACCACAAACCGAATCCACTCCCTCCAGGGTAGGAAACAGGATTTTCAGACTGATGGTATCGGCATTTAAACGATGCTGAATCAACGGAGCTGCCTCCCGGTTTGCTTCGGTCAGGATATTCTTCAGAGGTTCTTTGATATTGCACGATGTGATTACCAAAAAACTGAGACAGATGATACCTTTGGCTGTTTTCATAGCCTGTGAGTTTTATGGCCATCCCCTCCGGTACAGAAGGGATAACCGGGTCAGATTACTGCTTACATACCTTACATTCGGCGAAAGTGCCGTCTTCTAAACCTACTCTGCCAATGTATATTCCGGCTGGCAATGTGGATAGATTGACTGATTGATTTGAAACCTTATTCTGATAAACCTTGATTCCACTTGTACTATACAATTCGATGCCGGTCGCTTGTTTTCCTTTTATAAAGAGATAATCCGTAACCGGATTGGGAAACACCTCAACCGATGACGCTTTCGTCTCCGACACGCTATTAATCAAGACATCCGTGTAAATCTTCAGGCCAAATACCGGAAGTGTGAGTGACATATTCGGATCGGTCACGTTAAGGGTCTCTCCGGAAATCAAATCGTACCATGTACCGGTTTTTCCAAAAGCAGGATAGGCAGTAACAGACCCGATCGCGGTAAAATTGGCAAGTATAACAGCCGTCAGCGTGCCGTTTGTGAGATATATCCTGCGTCCATTATTCCAATTGGAAGTGGATACCTGCCAGTTCCAGCTGGTTGGATTTGCAAAAAGGTCTGCATAGTTCTTTCGGAAATTCAGCACCTTTGCATAGGTATCGTGTAATCCCTTACGCAGAGGGTTATTGAGATAATCCCAACGAATAGGCTTCCTACCTGTACGGCCATTGTAGTTGATGGAATAATCATACCCCAACTCTCCAAACTGCCACATCATTCGTGGCCCGGGATTAAGATAGGCAAATGCAGCACATGCAGCTAACTGGTTCATTGCACTGGCTGTATCCTGAAGAGCTGTCACACCTCCGGAAAACAACGCATAAGCCAACCGTTCTTCATCATGACTTTCCGGATACCCGACACGGTTTGTACCCACCATCCCTGTAAAGTCACCTACACTTGATCCCTTAGCTGCCTGTTGGAATGCCCAATTCAGGTTACGCCAGAGCATCGTATTTTTATATGCTGCCAGGGCATCCTCCTCATCTGTATTGCAAAAGTGTTCAAGAATAGCGTATGCGTTTGAATTTACAGCTTTAATTGTATCTGCATATTCTTTGATATAGCTGATGCGGGAAGCATCATAATTTGAAACCGTAGCTTCTGTACTTTGTGTTTGAGTAAATCCTTTACTTAAATCGAAACGGAATCCATCCATATGGTACTCGGTCAACCAGAATGCGAGAGCTCGTTTAATAAAACTTCTGACTAATGTCGAACTGTGATTAAAGTCATTGCCAACGCTATAAGGATGCGGTGCCACCGGGTTGTAATAGGGATTATCAGTTGAAGGACGGCCGTTGGTGGAATCCCACCACAGTTTACACCAGGGACTTAATCCCCAGGAGTGATTAAACACAACATCCTGAATAACAGCAATGCCCCGCGTATGACATTCATCAATGAAATGTTGATAGTCCTGTTTAGTCCCGTAAGCTTTGTCTGGTGCAAAATAGAAGTTGGGATTGTACCCCCAGCTATCATTTCCGTCAAACTCTGTTATGGGCATCATCTCTATCGCATTAACACCCAAAGCCCGTATATAATCAAGTTTCTGTATAGCAGCATTGACGGTACCCTCGTCGGTAAAATCGCGGAAGTTGAGTTCGTAGATCATCAGGTTATTTTGAGCCGGAGCATGGAAACCGGTTGATTTCCACTGATATTTATCCTGATTGATTTTGAAGGTGGACAATACATCCTGTGTTTTGGCTGAGGGATACTGGCGAAGATTTGGATAAACTGTCGAACTGATATATTTATCATTCCACGGATCTAGAATCTTTTCGCAATAAGGGTCTCCTATCCGAATAGAGCCATCGGTCAGATACTGGAATGCATACTCTTTGCCCGGATCCAGGCCTGTGAGTGTAAGCCAGAAATATCGTTTTTTTGCAAAAATGTTGCCGGTTTCCTGATATTTCATCAGGTAATTGTTATCAGGATGAAAGTCATTGAAGTCTCCCATCAAATAGAAATACTCTTTTTTAGGAGCATAGATACAAAATGTGACACTTCCGTCTGCATTGTAGGTTATTCCTTCTTTCAGACCAGTAGGACGAACTTCTGAAGAGCGGGTTCCCTTTGCCGTCGAGCAAAAATATGTTGTGTCACGAACAACAGTTCCGTTACTTTGAGCCTCTGCTATTAGAAAATAATTTCCTACAGCAAATATTGTTGAATAAGAAATCTGAGTAGTTCCTGAGGCCTGAGCCAGCGGAGCAGAAGAGACAGTATTGAGGTACAGATTCAGATTTGCCGATTGAGAAGACCTGACTGATACCGTTATTGTTGAAGCGGGATCAACTATCGAATTGTTGGCCGGCTGATCAAATGCAACCTGCAACCCTTTTGGATAGACATCAACCATAATATCGGTATTACCCACATCTTTGCCTTGTAGCGTACCGGTAGAATTCCGAAAAACAAAAGCAAGCTTATAGATAAACTCGTTCACGTCTGTAACACCATAATAAGTACGAATATCAGGACTTATAGTAAGTTTCCATTTATCTGTTCCTGCCGAAGTCATTTTGTATTTGGCACTGTTATCCAACCACGTCGGAGCATATTTCCAATCTGAAGAGCTTGAACTTTTACTGGTAATCAGGCCGGTATGGGCATAACAATCCGTTGCGCCTACCATCCCCTTGTTTCCTTGCGTAGCATCAAATGTGATCTCAATCGTACCATCTTCAGTGACAAATGCAGGATTCGAAACGACGACTTGCGTATAGGAGGGAATAAAGGAGAGTATTAAGCAAAAGGAAAGTAAGATTCTTTTCATGGATAGGTGATTAGTATGTTGGCAAACAAATATAGAGCTGATATTTTTCTTCTCAAATTCCAATAGCTGAGTCTATCGCTGATTATATCTTGCTGATTACGAAACTGATTGAAGAAAAAACCCCGCCCATAAATTAGCGGGGTTTTTTACAATGAACATTTGATTACTTAACAGGCAAAAACATATAATGCCCGGTTATTGTATTGATCTGAACATAATACTTGCCTTTATCAAGAGCCATATTGGGTCCATTGAGTGCACCAATACCGAATGGCAAAGAAGTACTTCCCCAGTTAGTTGCCCAATCATTATTGGCTCTGAATTTCAATTCTCCTGTAGCTTCCTGGGTAAAAGTTGTACTCCAGATATGAGGATCGAAGTTCATGGCGGACAAGGCAAAGTCACCTCCCCAGCTATTGAATACACCAATCAGGCCTACTGCGGTGTATGTAGTTGCACCGCTGGCGTTGTAAGGCAATAATGAGAAAGTCATTGCTTTAGCATCCATAGAGAAAGTATAATACCCGTCTGCTGGAATTGTAAAATTATCACAATTGTCCTCTTTTACAAGATTACCATTTTTCAACCCATATTGTTGAGCACCCCAGGTGCCTGGTTCAACGATAACCTTGAATCCACCTGCTTTGAAATAGCCGGTATAAGTATACGTTAGATCTTTCGTGTCATTAACGTCTGTAAACAGTGGTATCAATCCTGTTCCTATTGCATCTGTTGTATTTTTCCATTGCGCATCCTGATTCAAGGTAGAGCCGACAATATACAGAGGAGCTTTCGTTGGAGCAAGATCCTTAAATGGAATAACAGTAATAATAGTTGGATCAGAATACGTTATTACAGTTTCGGCGCTATTCAAAACGGCTTTAATACGGATATAGACGTTTTTGGCCACACCCGGTGTACACTTCCAATTTAGCATAACAGCGTTCATCTTGGCAACCGTAACGCTAGCGAACGTAGCATTGGCAGAAGCCAGCTCAACACTATCTTTAAAGTTTTCGTTTAGAGAAGCTTGCACTGTAAATGTCGGCGCTGCTTCAAACCCATATTCTCCTTTCGACCAGGTAAAGGTCTCCATAATGAACGGCTTCGATTCTAACGTAAGGGTGTAATAACCAGTCGGAGAGTTGAGCACAGGATTATCTCCCTGTTGATAGATCGGATCCTTTGTATCTGTACATGCCGATAATACAAAGATTACCATCAATATATACTGTGCATGTTTTAGTATATTTTTCATCTTGATTAAATATTAGAGGTTGAGAAAATTTTCTGGATTTGTCAGAATCAATTGTATCCCGGATTTTGTTTCAGGTTAGGATTCGCAGCAATATCTTTGGCCGGAATAGGATAAAGTCGGTATTTACTGTCAATCGCTTTACCTACGATAACGCCACCTTTCCACGACCACAAATACGAGTCACCTGTAAACTTACCAAAGCGAATCAGGTCAGTACGACGCTGTCCTTCCCAATAAAACTCACGTCCCCTTTCTTTCAATATATTATCTAAAGTCAAATCAGATGATGAAAAATCGCTAAGATTTGCTCTTTCACGAATTAGGTTGATGTACTGAAGAGCAATATCTTTATTCGCGTTTGACCTTACTGCTGCCTCTGCATACATCAGATAAACATCGGCTAAACGAAATACCGGGAAATCAGTATCCGGAAATGCTTTTGCCCGTTTTGCCGTATTCGCCCAATCGGTACTCAACAAATTGGTGTATTTGATGCACCCGAATCCATCGGTAAACAATGACATATTGGTATTTTCCTTGTTTCCACTGTCATAGAACAGATAACGGCTATCGCCTGCGTTGAAATTATCAATAAGTTGCGGCTTGGTTCTGATTCCACCCCAGGAAGAAGTCGCGCCATAATTGGCTTGTTGCATTTTACCACCATAAGCTCCGGCTGTCAGGTACATAGTACCACCATAACCTTGGGTATGATCATAATCATATGCGATGGTAAATATAATTTCACCTTCACTTCCACCACGTGCATATTTATCATTATCACCTCCAAATAAATATTTATACTCGATAGCCAATCCTCCGGATGGACTTCCGCCTTTTGTGGCAATGACTTTCGCACAATAGGTTTTGCAATCTTCCCAATGCGCAGTTCCGGTATAAACTTCCGCATTCAGGTATAATCTCGCAATAAGAGTTTGTACAGCCTCAAGACCTACACGTGGGTATTCGGCATTGTTTGTCAGCAAATTATTGGTTTCAATGTCTTTCAGATCCTTAACCAGATAATCAAAAACATCTTTGCGCGCCTTCTGTGTAGGTACCGTACCAATAGCATCATCTTCGGTCACAAAAGGAATATCTCCGAATAAATCAATGGCATGCCAGTAAGAGAGATCGCGCAAGAAACGTACTTCCGCACGATATTGAGGCATCTTTGTGCGTACAGTTCCTGTTATTCCTCTTTCAGTTAATTTCGCGTCCGTAGTTTGACGTAAGAACTCATTACATTGTGCAATCTGGAAATAAATCCGACTATACAAGGCATAAACGAATCCATTATCACTTGCCCAATTCAAGGTATTTATATCGGGCAGACCGGGGTCATTCCATCCCACAATAGCCTCATCTGTTGGCAATTCCTGTAGATTCCAATAAGCGCGGATATATTGATATTGCCCTTCATCGGGTGCCGTGATGTCTGAATTACCCGACGGGCCTTGTTGACCTGTGAGAGACAATCCGGCGTAACATTTTGCCAATGCTTGCATGTAGGAAGAGTCTGTTTTGTAGAACTGATCTACAGTAAGCACTTTTTCATCCAGTGGAGTGGTATTCAAATCATTTACACAAGAAGTCATTATCAGACCTGATGCGAATACCCATGCTATATATATTATTTTTTTCATAACTCGTTTTGATTTAAGGATGGATTATAATGATAAACTGACTCCAATCAGGAAGGTCAAAGGACGGGGATAAACATTGTTGTCTATGCCGTTGAACACTTCGGGATCCAATCCGGTGTATTTGGTTATTACAAACGGATTCTGAACAGTTCCGTAAACGCGCATTTTCATGTTCTTGATTTTATCAATAGCATATCCCAGCGTTATATTATCGCAGCGAAGGAAAGAGGCGTTCCGCACATAATGGTCTGTCAGGTATTGTACTTTATTGAAATAAGTACCTCTGTCCAATATGCTACTGGTATATCCAGTAGAGACATATGTACCAACCAAGGATTGTCCCGCTTCTACATTGTCATATACATAGTTGCCCAGATTAGAGCGCAGAGAGAAACTGAAGTCCCAGTTGTGGTACAATAATTTGGAGGAAAGAGACATTGACACTTTGGGCGCAGGACTGTGGTAACAATACATATCCGATGCATCAATCTTTCCGTCTCTGTTTCTATCGACATACATACCTTCAATCGGAGTTCCGTTTTTGTCATAGACCTGTTCGTACACCAGGTATGAGTTGATCGGGAAACCTACCTTCTGAGCCTGGATAGTATTGCCGGTACCTCCACCAATATTTCCGGTCGGGATATAATAATTGGGATTGTTGCTGTAGTTCAGTTTCGTGAGTTCATTCACATTGTGAGAAATATTAAATCCCAGATCCCAGGTCACATTCTTTGTAGAAATAGGTTTTCCACTTATGGCAAATTCTATTCCTTTATTAGTCAGACTACCCACATTGGTCAGAATCTCATTGGTCAGATTTGAGCCGGCCGGCATCGGTATTTTATTAATCAAATCTTTGGTATCCCGGCTATAAATATCAATCGAACCGGTAAAGCGGCCATTAAGAATACCACAATCCAATCCAATATTATAAGTAGTGGTTTCCTCCCATTTTAGTTTTGGATCATATCCTTCAGCACGGGCAGTATGATAAAAGGCATTTCCCAACGGATAATCGGCATAATAGCCCGAACTAATGGTATAGGTAGCTATATAAGGATAATCACCTGTGTTCAGATCCTGCTGGCCGGTAATACCGTACCCCAATCTTAACTTCAGGTCTGATATTGTTTTTTGATCTTTCAGAAATGGCTCTTCGCTAATCTTCCAGGCCAAACCTACAGATGGAAAAAGTCCGCTACGGGTATCAGGTGAAAAACGAGATGTTTGGTCATTGCGCAAAGTGGCTGTCAACAAATACCGATCCATCAACGAATAATTGAAACGGCCAAAGAAAGAAAGCAGCACATATTCCGATGGGGTCACTTTATTAGGTGAGGTAATTTTCCCTGAAGATGTAATTGTCTCTGTTTCTTCTTTTTTGTAGAACTTTTGATATGAATATCCACCCATTACATCGAATCTGCTTTTTAATGAAGATACTTCTTTGACATAGTTCAGGTAAAAATCGAGCAAAAGATTGCGTTTAATCTGGCTGTAATCAGTCGTTTCGCCCACACCTTTTTTATCGTTGAGTTTCCATGAGTTTGGCGCATTATCATAATACTGGTTTGTTCCATCGCTTTTTGATAAGTCATAACCCAGATTCAGGTTTGCTTTCAAATCTGGCAAAAAGTGCATTTTATAGTCTAACTGGATGTTCCCCAGACTACGGTAAGCGTTTGATTCATCTTTACGCTGTTCCAACATAGACAATGGGTTAAGGGGAGCGACATCGATAAATGTTTTATCAGACGCTTTTAGCCAGGTAAAATAACCATTCCCAATTTTTGTACCCATATTATCGCTATAAACGGGTTGTGTGGGGTCAAATGTTATTGCAGATCCGATAGCGCCCTTATCTGCAAAACGGTTCTTAATATACATACCTTTCACACTGGCATTTACCTTTAAATGATTATCCAGAAACGTTGGATTAAGATTCGCCGACACTGTTGAGCGTTGCATACTTGATGTTTTCAGAATACCGTTTTCATCGGTAAATGAACCTGAGAATCGATAAGGTAGATTTTTGCCAAACTTACCGCTTACACCCAGATTATGGTCTGTACTGAAAGCTGTTCTGAATATCTGATCTTGCCAGTTTGTATTGGCACTTCCCAGCAAAGCCATTGCAGCTGGAATGGTACCCCATTTTTGTGTATAAATAGCCCTGAACTGGTCACCATCTAACACATCTACCGAATTGTAACGTGTACTGACATGTACACTACCGCCATAAGATACTGTGGGCTTGGCTGCAGCTCCGGCAGAACCAGTCTTGGTCGTTATGATAATAACGCCATTGGAAGCTCTTGAACCATAGATTGCAGTTGCAGAAGCATCTTTCAGCACCGTAAAGGTCTCAATATCATTCGGGTGAATAGTTGACAACGGATTAGACATACCTTTGATCTCTGAGTTATCAACCGGAACTCCGTCGATTACCACCAACGGATCATTACTGGCATTCAAAGATGCTCCTCCTCTGATACGGATAGTTGCACCTGTACCAGGCGCTCCTCCATCAGTGGTAACAACAACCCCGGGAGCCTTACCTAAGAGCAATTCCTGTGGAGAAGTTACAACTCCACGATTGATTTCGTCGGCTTTGATAGCAGTTACGGAACCAGTGGCATCTTTTTTCTTCACCTGGCCATATCCGATGGCGACCACTTCACCCAGTGCTACTGCCGATTCTTTGAGTTGAATCTTTTTCGTACCGGTAATAGAAGAGGCCGGAATTTCCATTCTATCAAATCCGATATAACTGATTTGAATAATGGCACTGGAAGAGCTTACATTAAGGACAAACTTACCGTTTACATCCGTAACGGTACCGTTTGTCGTTCCTTTTTCAACTACGGAGGCGCCAATCACTGACTGATTGGTATTATCAACCACCGTTCCACGCAGAGTTATCTTATTCTGAGCAATAGCACTGAGGCTAATGCATAGCAGAAAAAGCACCGATAGCGTAAATCTGACTTTTTTCATGTTGGATTGAATTAAGATGAATAATATAGGTTAACTAAATAGGATTGCCGAAAGCATACATCATAAAGGAGATGCTTCCGGATTATAGCTTTCGAGAATATCGGGTTGAATCAAGACAGGTGAGGTGTAAAAGTTGTTTTTCATTGGCTGTTTAGTTTTCAAAATAAGGTCAATTCAAATTCAGGGCTTACCACACGAGACGATCATCGATTGTTATTCTTCAATTCGGGCTCGTTTAAGCATTACAAATTTCAACTTATTTACACCTTATTAAAATGTATTCCTGACGAAATGAAGATTTAGACGGATGAAATGCACTACCCCATATCCGGCTGAAGATTTGCGATCTGCTTTTAGTGATTCAAATATCACGAACTTTTCAGCCCCGATCAATAAATGCCTGATGAAGTGAAGAATAGAGAAGATGAATTTCGTGAGTATAAACGAGAAAAGCGGCTCCGGCACTTATATACCGAAACCGCTTTAGGTTGATTTCTCAGAAGAACTTTTAATTTTATTCGAAGGTCAAGACATTGTCTATTTGAATCTCATCATTGAGACATTTATATCTTAAACACATCATACTATAACTCTTTCTTTATCGCTACGTTTGTACTTTAACTTCGCTACAGTTACCGCACGCTACTGAAAATTGGTAAGCATTCCTCTTTTCCATTATTCACAAGGAGGAATATCAACACTCTTAGTTTTTACTTTATGCAAAGACAAACTTCTCATTTGTTTAGATGTAAGTCTCTTCAACTTCGTTGTAATTTTCAATATTGCGGTTTTCCTGATCAATGGTCTCTTGGGATAACATAAACAATCAGATGGTGATGGATTATCTGATGGAGAAGGAGGAGTATATGGTATAGAATCATAAATTATCACTTCTCCTTCAAACTGATACGCAGTATAAAGTGATTTATTTTTCCGTTCATAGAAACTATTACTCATCACTTTTTAACCAATACTCCGGGGATCAAGAAAGTCATACTTTGAGAAACTTAGATTATGAATAGGGTTTCTTTCATCAAGCTCTTTCCAATAATTGTATCTATATGCATCTGATTTACCCAATCTATTTTCATATTCTTTGTTACTCGCTATCATTTCACAATTAACTGAAGAGTTAATAACAAATACAAGCGTATCACTTCCATCAATCAATAGAGGTCTATTGTTACAATAATAAGAACGAACTCCGGTATATTCATATTGATGTAGCACTATTGCTTTTACACGTTTAATGTATGGGGTCGTTTGACAAATACTGGTTATAGGTATTACCAGTAATATTACTGCAAATAAGAAATTCTTCATTTTAGTATTGAACATTTTTTAGAACTTGAACAACCTAAGACAGCCCATCCCTCGCCCCGTCGGATATATATCGTAGGAATTAACGGAACCGTCGATGGGATTTGCAATCAGGGGTGGTCGAAAGATTTTCAATCCACAAAAGGCGAAAATGGCATCGAATTAAATAAGTCGGAAGTTATCAACGGAAAAACTGTTATACAGTTGATAAGAAAAGGCTTAAATTGGGATCTAGAGATTCAGTTTGACT
>JAUZOF010000579.1 GCA_030706585.1 Bacteroidota bacterium | reverse complement strand
CGCAGGACCCCGGCCTGGAAGAGGCCGGCCTGAAGAAGCAGATGCTGGAAGCCGAACACGGCGATCTGCTGACGGCGGATGCCGCCGGCCATCCGAACGCCCCCCGGCGAGGCCTTGGTTTCATGTTCAACTACCTGGGCAGGTTAAAGGTTTCGATTGCTTCCATTTTCGGCAATGCCGTCCTGCTGCTTCTGCTCCGGGTCGGCGACCTTGTTCCCGATATGGACGACCTGCTCGGGCTGGTGCCGGTGTGACAGACAGGGCCGGTAGGGGGAGGTTCCCGGCAAAGTGCATGATCTAATTTTGCACTTTGCCGGGTTTTACTAAAAAGTTCCTTTTTCGAATATTATGAAAATTTCTGCGCTGTGTTTAACTCCAATTCCTTTCGATTCAGCTGAGATTTTAACCTTTTAGTGACTTTCATCCAAAAAAAAAGGGGGGTTCATACAATAAGTCAGATTTTTCTTGCTATTTGGGAAAATGCATTGGAAATTTAGGGCTTAATAATTTCTGCCCTGAAGGCATAAGCGTTCCGTTTTTTTGTTCAGGTTTGAGCGTAGCGGTAATCCGGACCAAAAACAGAAATGAATTAGACGAATCAGAACTTGAATTTGGCATTCCGGTACAAATAGAGTCACCGGTCGATGTAGAAGATTAAAACCATGATACCACAAATAATCCGAAGCACCAGTAACAGCCTGCTGCCTGAAATTGAACAACTCATTGAGCAAAAGGGAAAACATTTAGCACAATACCTGAATACGGAAATCAGCCGTTTGTATTGGTCTATCGGTAATTATAACTTTACTAAAGTGGAATACTAAACTTATTCCCAATACGGTCAACAGATTATTGCGACACTGTCACAACAATTGACTGCAAAATTTGGAAAAGGGTATAGCTATTCTGCGCTAACCCGCATGGTTAAAGTGGCACAAACTTTCGATGAAACGATCTTTGCGACACTGTCGCAAACATTAAGCTGGAGTCATTTTATTGAACTCATTTCGATTGAAGACACGAGACTGTAAACTGAACTCTGTCTAAAAACATTCTGATTAAATAAGTCTGCTTGCTTTGGCTAGCTGACGTTCAATAAACAGCAATCAAACAGGAAGTAATCCCAACTCTCTCAAATAACCATTATGTCTATCAGCAGCTTCTTTTGCTTTCTTTTCAATATCAATTAACTCAGCATTTACAGCCTTTAAGTCGATGATCTCTTCGGATGTGGCTATGCTCACATAGCGCGAAATATTCAAATTGAAATCGTTTTTCTCAATTTCCTCCATTGAAACGCGCCGGGAATAACGATTTTCTTCTTTCCGGAACTGGTAGGTATCCACAATTTTTTGAATATCATTTGGCGCTCCGTCTTCACCATCCCGTAAACGGTTTTGGCGTTTGCCTTTTTCAAAGTGTTCGCTGGCGTTAATAAACAACACGTCGTCGTATTTCTTGCATTTCTTTAACACCAAAATGCAAACGGGGATGCCGGTAGAAAAGAACAGATTGGCAGGCAAGCCGATCACGGTATCAATATGGCCGTCTTTTAATAGTTTGGTACGAATACGCTCTTCAGCACCGCCTCTAAACAGCACCCCATGAGGCAGGATAATGGCCATCGTACCTTCCTGACCCAGGAAGTGAAAGCCATGCAGTAAAAAAGCAAAGTCTGCTGCCGATTTAGGTGCCAGACCATGACTCTTGAAGCGGAAGTCCTGACCCAGGGCTTCGGTTGGCTCCCAACGATAGCTGAAGGGCGGATTTGCTACGACGGCATCGAATTCAAGCTTCTTTGCAGGATTCATCTCATTCAGGATCTCCCAATCGTTGAGCAATGAATCGCCATGGTGTATTTCAAATTCAGAATCTTTCACGCCATGTAGCAGCATGTTCATCCGTGCCAGGTTGTAGGTAGTGATATTTTTTTCCTGGCCGTAAATCTTACCGATGCCATGGGGGCCCAGTTGTTTGCGCACGTTCAGTAACAGTGAGCCCGAACCACAGGCAAAATCCAGCACCTTGTTGAGCTTTGTTTTTTTACCGGTACTTGGTTCCTGGCTATCCAATGTAACAATCTCTGAAAGAATGGTAGAAATCTGCTGGGGCGTGTAAAACTCGCCTGCTTTTTTGCCGGAGCCCGCCGCAAACTGACCGATAAGGTATTCATATGCATCACCCAATACATCTATGTTGGTAGAGAAACTGGCAATGCCTTCGGCGATTTTCTGAATAATGTTACAGAGTATGGCATTGCGATCTGAGTAATTTCTACCGAGCTTTTCAGAATCCAGGTTGATTTCGGAGAATAGGCCTTGGAAGGTGCTTTCGAACGATTGGTTTTCGATATATTTAAAGCCTTGTTGCAGGATGTGCAGTAACTCGCCATTTTGTGTACGTGCCAGCTCGGATATGCTGCTCCATAAATATTGCGGCTCTATGACATAATGCACCTTACGGCGCATTAGCTTTTCGAATTCATCCACATCGGCAGCATTGGCTTTATACCACAACGATAGCGGGATGCGCTTGTCATCGTCTACAATGGGGTAGTCGGGACCCAGTTCTTTTTTTGCAGCGGCCTCGTAGTTATCAGACAGATACCGCAAGAAGAGAAATGACAGCATATAATCGCGAAAGTCATCTGGGTTCATTGCTCCGCGTAATTGGTCGGCTATAGCCCAAAGGGTGGTGCCTAATTGTTTTTGGTCATTATCTGTCATTGTTGACTTATTAGTTTTGTTTCTTCAGTGAGAAGTGCTGGTAATTCGAACTTGTATTTCTCTAGAAACGTAGTTAAAATTCTTTTAAATAGTTCTTTAGTATCATCACCCATTGGTACTGGTTCATAAATTGAATATGCACCATGACTCAACAAATTTAAAGCGCGGTCAAATAATACTTCATCTTCCATATCATGAATACATTT
>JAUZOF010000578.1 GCA_030706585.1 Bacteroidota bacterium | reverse complement strand
GAAAAGCAGTTCGGTTTTCTTGGAATCAACCACGCGCAGGATTTTGCCATCTACCGCTTCCCGATCGAGACTGCCTTTGAAGGGAGGATTGGCACACACCAATGTCACCTTCTCTTCAAACTCCGTATTGGCCTCGCTCAGTGCATCCACGTCGATCAGTTTCGGGTTCTCAATACCGTGCAGGATCATGTTCATGGCTCCGATGCGGATCATGGTCGGGTCGAACTCCATCCCCATAAACATATCGTTGTTGAAATGATTTCTGATTTCGTCGCGGTAGAGCTCTTTTTCGTAATGGGTGCGGATATATTCACTCACCGCCACAGGAAAGCCACAGGAGCCCGCAGATGGGTCACACATAATATCCTCCGGGGTCGGCTGTACCAACTCCACAATCATTTTGATAATGTGACGGGGTGTGCGGAACTGGCCATTCTGTCCGGCAGTTGCAATCTTGCTCAACAGGTACTCGTACACGTCACCTTTGGTGTCGCGGTCTTCCATGTCAATATTCGAAAGCATCTCCACCACCTGAGCCAACAAGCGCGGGGTCGGGATCATAAAGGTCGCGCCTTTCATAAACTTGCTGAACGCCTCGGAACGGTTGCCTACGTTGCGCAGGAAGTCAAATACTCCGTCCTGCCGTGTAAACAGGCGGTACATCTCTTCGGGATCGACGTCTTTGAAGCGGCTCCAGCGCAATTCGTACTCTTCGGGGGTGTATATGGGATTTTCGATCGGTTGTTTGATCAGGTTGGCCTTTTTCTCCTTCTGGGTATGTAGTTCGTCCAGTCGGCGGATAAAGAGCAGATAGGTCATCTGTTCGATTACGGTCAGGGGGTTACTGAGTCCACCTGTCCAAAAGGCGTTCCATACTTTGTCAATTTGCGATCTGAGTTCTCCGGTTATCATCTGCGGTTGTATTGTTTGAAATGCAAGTTTAGTTAAAATAATTGTGGTGGGCAATGGGGGAGGGGCAAATTGGAGTTTTATGGATAAAATATGGTCGGAGGTCGTTAGTAATATGATTGGTTGAGGTCTGAAATGGGTCAGTTTTCTCAGAAATCGGGTGGTTTTTGGAGATCAAAATGTTAATGGAGGTCTGCCGTAGAAGGTCGTGATTTTCTCCGAGAAGTGTATGTGAATGTGTATGTAAAACAAAAACACCACACGTAACTTGCATTAAATTAGCTTGTTGTATGTGGTGCATGTGACCCCGACAGGACTCAAACCTGTGACCTTCAGAACCGGAATCTGACGTTCTATTCAACTAAACTACGGGGCCATTCCTTTGTGGTCTGCAAAAGTAAATATATTTCCCGAATTAACAAATATCTCAAAGTCTATTCTCGGTGGATATTGGCTTTCAGTAAAGGATTGGATGGGTTATTCAGCAGAAATTCTGATATTTGCATTCCCATTTAACCATCATTGATAATTTGCCGTTATGTCAGTAAAAATAGAGCCAAGCTGGAATGAACATCTCAAAGATGAATTTGAGAAACCATACTTCAATAACCTAACCAATTTTGTCCGTCAGGAATATGCATCGACGACGGTTTATCCTCCCGGACCGCTGATTTTTAATGCTTTCGATAACTGCCCTTTCGATGATGTTGAGGTCGTGATTTTGGGTCAAGACCCTTATCATGAACCCCGCCAGGCACATGGTCTATGCTTTTCGGTGCAGGATGGTGTGCCATTTCCCCCTTCATTATTGAATATCTTCAAGGAGATTCATGCTGATTTGGGTAAGCCAATGCCGACGAGTGGTGATTTGAGTCGATGGGCCCGTCAGGGAGTCCTGTTGCTTAATGCCACGTTGACCGTTCGAGCACATCAGGCCGGTTCGCACCAAAATAAAGGTTGGGAAACCTTCACCGATGCAGTGATTCACCGGTTAGCAGAACAACGGGAAGGTTTAGTTTTTATCCTTTGGGGAGCTTATGCTCAGAAAAAAGGTGCGTTTATCAACCCTAAGAAGCACTTGGTTTTAAAATCGCCGCACCCGTCTCCTCTATCTGCTCATCGGGGATTTTTCGGTAATCACCATTTTAGCCTGGCTAATGACTATTTGAGAAAACAAGGAAAGATTGAGATTGATTGGTAGTTTGTTTTGAACAATTCCAGATAGACGGCGTTATTTGAATTAATCGCTAACTTTGCAGCGATTTTTGGGGGTGCTTGATGCAAAATCAGGCTGAGAATATACCCTTTGAACCTGATGCAGGTAATGCTGCCGCAGGGAAAAAGCATATCTTTTCGCAATTTCTGCTTCTGCATTCGACTCCCCTCCGTTTGTGTAATTCATGCAAGTATATTCTTTCGTCAGATTGAATGGGATTTATTTGCCTAAACCTCAAATGTTTTATGAGAAAATTGATTTTTACCTTACTCCTGATTGGTGGAGGATTTTGTGCTTCAGCACAGCGAAAAAATGTTCAACCTAAAGATTCCATTGCCCGCGATATCCGTCTGGATGAGATGGTCGTAACCAGTACCCGTGCTTCGGGAAAGACACCGGTTGCCTTTACCAATGTCTCGAAAGAAGAGATTAAGAAGCTCAACTTCGGTCAGGACCTGCCTTACCTGCTTTCACTTACCCCTTCCATGGTTATCACATCGGATGCCGGTGCCGGAGTGGGCTATACCGGATTACGTATCCGCGGAACGGATGCTTCCCGTATCAATGTAACTACAAACGGTATTCCTTTCAATGACCCCGAATCACACGGAACCTATTGGGTGGATATGCCCGATTTTGCTTCCACCGTTGAGGATGTTCAGGTGCAGCGGGGAGTAGGTACTTCTACCAATGGTGCAGGGGCTTTCGGGGCCAGCATCAATATGAAGACAGATAATATCCCGATGAAATCGTTTGCCGAATTCAATGGCGCTTACGGTTCGTTCAACACCTCGAAAGAGACCTTCAAACTGG
>JAUZOF010000577.1 GCA_030706585.1 Bacteroidota bacterium | reverse complement strand
GGAGTGCCAATGGCTACAGGAACTATTACCAATTTGCTTTCTACATCATTGCCAAAAGATAATCTTCTGGGAACTCCTTACAACTGGATTGGACGTTCTTGCTATGCTGAAAATGGAGACCTCTATTTGCGTAAGACTTTGGTGTACGACTTCCGTCTGTACCGTAAAGCGTTGAGTGCTGAAGAGATCATGACAACAGATCTGAATGTAGGCAACACAATCTCTTTACTTGATGCTGCATATATTGCAAATCACACTTCAGCTGTTAACCAGGTGAAAGCATCACAGTATCAGGTAATCGCATCTGTAGGATCTATCGAAATTACAGGCCTTGTTGGTGGCGAGAAAGTATCTGTATTTGATGTGACTGGTCGTCAGTTCCAGGTGACTAACCCATCTGAGATTACAGTGACTCCGGGTATGTATATCGTAAAAGTAAACGGATTCGTTACTAAAGTAGTAGTAAAATAATCCCAAATACACACACTATCACCAAGGGGAGAGGTCATTATGGCTTCTCCCTTTTTTAGTTTAACCGGATGATTAAGACAGGGTTTTCTTCGATTTTAAGGCTCAGAAGTTTAAAATTCATTCAATTGGTCAGTGTCTCCGCTTTTGAGATAAAATTCCCCCTCCTGATGATGATGTAGGTGTACTTTTGTGATTGTAAGTAGCTGATATTCTTGATGTTGTTTTTGTTTTGTCTTTTCCTGCTTATATTATTGTCAAATCTAATCTATCATGTAAATGAAAAAAAAGAACTACCTGTTTTACCCTGTATCCCGTATCCGTTTAAGTATTATCGCGTTCCTGGGAATGACTCTCAGCCTTTCATCCTGCTATAACTCCGATGATATCCAAGGTAATTTGTACACATTTACTGATAAAAATATGGGTCAGTATATTGAATCAGATACAACCTTGTCGGAGTTTAATAAATTGATGGATAAGACCCTCGTAAAGGGGCTATTGAATGCGTTTGGGGCCTATACCTGCTTTGCGCCTTCCAATCAGGCCATGCGGGAGTTTTATAAAGTAAAAGGGAAAAAATCTATTGAAGATTTTCCGGCAGATTCACTTAAATTGATCGCGTATGACCACCTGATAAACGGAGCGGTCGTTATGTCGAATTATTTCCCCAATGGCCGTCTCTCATATACCACCATGAGTAACAGGTATATTACAGTGTCTATTCCCGGTACCGGAGATGTCTTTATCAATAAGACGTCAAAGCTATTGAGTAAGGATGTTGAAGTGCATAATGGGGTTATTCAGAAAATTGATCATGTACTCGATCCGGTTCGTTCCGGTCTAGCTGATGTCGTATCTAAAGATTCAACCTTTACTCTTTTTTATAAAGCACTTGTTGCTACAGGATTGGTCGATTCTATGTATAAAACAGTGGATGAAAAATATCACCTTACGGCAAGTGATATTACAACTCTGGACAGCGCTGTTAATACGTCAATAGCCAGTGAACGTCACGCTCCGACTACCCGACGATTCGGTTATACTTTGCTGATGGAAAGTAATCAGACCATGAATAAATACGGGATTACGGATTTGGAAAGCCTCAAAAAATATGCTGCGAATGTATATGACAATATCTATCCGGAGGATGCCGGAATCACTGATCCTACAAACCGTGCCAATAGTCTGAATCGTTTTGTTGCCTATCACATGATTAATAAGGAATTAAGCTATAGCAAGTTCATCAAGGATTACGACACTCAGCACATGTCAAAGGTTGTGGATATGTATGAATACATTGAAACCATGTGTCCGAATACGTTGATCGAAGTTATGCTTAACCGGAAAAACGGGGAATATAACCTTTTTAATAGAAGTAGTGAGACCGGTAACTGTGTACGGATTGTGACATCAAATTACGATAATGATGCATCGAATGGTGTCTATCATGAGGTGGATCAAATGTTGGTATATAGCAATGACGTAATGGGAGAACTATCATCCAAACGCTTGCGATTCGATTTTGCCAGCCTCTTCCCCGAGTTGACTAATAATAATATGCGGGGTCGTGCAAGCAATAACACGTTGCCTTACCGTAATGCCCTACCTTCAGGTTATTTAGACAGGTTGAAGTGTACAGATCAAACAGTAGTGTGTTATGGTAGCGCTTTTGATAAATACATGGACTTTGAAGGGGATGAGTTCTTTATTGCAGTACAGAATGGAAAACTTTATGATTTCACAGTAACAACACCACCTGTGCCGGCCGGTACTTATGAGATTCGATTCGGTTATCAATCGAATGGTAAACGCGGGGTAGCGCAGTTTTATGTAGATGGAGTTCCAACCGGCGTTCCTGTGAACCTCAATAATGTGGGGAGTAATCCCGCGATCGGTTATGTTGTTCCCGGTTCCAATCAGGCTGATCCATTGGGTTACGAGAATGATAAAATGATGAGAAACAGAGGTTATATGAAAGGTCCTGCCTCTTTCAAAGCTGTTGATGCGAGTTGGTATTCCGGAAATAGTGCCCGCTATAATGGTTCAAATTTGCGAAAGATCCTGGGAATCTATAGTTTCCAGCAATGCGAGAACCATAAAATTACCGTGAAAGGCCTGAGTGGAGGCCAGTTTCAGATTGATTTTATTGAATTTGTTCCGACCAATGCAATTGAAGGTGAGGATATAAACTAATCTATTGTCCTCTTGTACTCATTGTATAATCCGGATACTTAAGAAGCATTCTGTCTAACAATAAATATAAACGAGACTTACTCAAAGACGGGTATAGTCTCGTTTTTATTTATGTCAAATATGGATATTGCGGTTGGATATAGTCAACCTGTTTCGAATGATGAAAACCAGGACTACAATATCTCTGATGAATCAAAACGATGTAATATGGAGTGTTTAAGAGAATATTCGGAAGAATAGGCATTTACTCTACAGATTTTATACAAAGAGAAAG
>JAUZOF010000576.1 GCA_030706585.1 Bacteroidota bacterium | reverse complement strand
TTCACCGAGGACATCTGCATTTAATCAATCAGGTGAAAGCAGTGGCTGCTCAAAAAGGGCTGGGCTCTGCCGTAATCACATTTAGGGAACACCCCCGTAAGGTGATTCATACCGATTATCTTCCCCAATTGCTGACTACTTTTGAGGAGCGAATGAGTCTGCTTGCAGAAAGCGGTATTGATTATTGCATCGTGATGGATTTTACCTTCGAATTGGCTCAGTTTACGGCTCAGCAGTTTATAGAGGTTATATTAAGTAAAACATTTTCGGTAAAGGCACTGGTAATCGGTTATGACCATCGTTTTGGAAAAAACAGGACGGAAGGATTCGAAGATTACGTTCGTTTCGGAAAAGAGGCCGGGATGGAGGTGATTCATGCAGATGCCTTTTTACACGATAAGGTGCATGTAAGTTCGTCCGCTGCCCGTCGGGCATTGCAGGCCGGGCATATCAGGGAAGTAACGATGCTGCTGGACCGACCATATAATATTGAAGGGAGAGTGGTAAAAGGCCAGCAATTAGGACGTGAAATCGGGTTCCCGACAGCTAACCTGGAAATGCTGGATGCTGAAAAGATTTTACCTGTTCCCGGTGTGTATGCGGTGAAGGTTCTTTGGCGAGGCAAAGAATACAAGGGGATGATGAATATAGGAGTGAGACCGACAGTAAGTAATACGAATAAGCAGACCATAGAGGTTCACATTTTCGATTTTGAAGTAAATGTGTATGGAGATGTATTGAAGGTCATTTTTATCGATAAGCTCCGCGATGAGCGAAAGATGAATGGACTGGAAGATCTCAAAATGCAGTTGCAGATGGATAAAGAAGAAGCAATGAAACGATTATAACAGAAAAGGAGAGCCGTGATGACTCTCCTTTTTCATTATTTCTTAACCGGAATTTCCCGTTTGATACTTTCGTCAAGTGAGATTAATGTCTCTGTGGCAATTACACCGTCAATCTCCTGAATCTTTCCATTGACCAGCTCCATAAGGTGTTCATTATCTCTGGCATAAAGTTTGACCAGCATAGTGTATGGGCCCGTAGTGTAGTGGCATTCTACAATTTCAGGAATCTTCTCAAGTTCAGGGACAACTTGTTTGTACAATGAGCCTTTTTCGAGCTTAACTCCAATATATGTACATGAACGATAACCCAGAACTTTAGGGTTAACAGTGTATCCTGACCCGGTAATGACATTCATGTCGATCATGCGTTGTACACGCTGGTGTATAGCCGCTCTGGATACACCGCATTCAGCAGCCACATCTTTAAATGGTATTCTTGCATTTCGAGAAATAATCTCAAGAATATGTCTGTCAAGGTTATCTATTTTCTCCATTATATAATTTTGTTTAGTCGCAAATTGTAAGCAAAAATAGCAATTAGTGTCCGAATAAGAAATATAATTCGATAAAAATATCCGATTACATGATATTTTGTTCATTATGAAGAAAAAAGTAAGTTGGGACGCCGAGTGTAAAACCTTGTTGTGAATTAAAGTTTAGAATTTTGGTTAATAATCGACCGCTTTGAAATAACGCAATGTTGGTTACAGGGTTTTTAATATAACAAAAGAGCCGGAAAAGGCAATTTTCGACTCTTTGATATGATGCTTCAAAAGGAATGCTGATTATTCCGATTCGTTTATGGCTTTTATCACTAATCCCGCAATTGTGAATCCGAATATGGCCGGTATATGGGAGGTTGTCCCGTTGATGCGGGCTTTCAGACTGCACCATTCGTGATTGACCAAATCAGGGTCGCCGGGGCCGTTTTTGCTTTTTGGACAAAGGCATTGCTCGGTGCCGCAGGTGGCTGCTGCGCCTTTATTCTCAAGAACTTCATCACTGTAAACGCAGAGGAACTTCTTCTTCAGCTTTTCCCCTTTGCGGATTTTACGGCGAAGCATGGCTCCGAGCGGGCAGCCTTCAACTTTCCAGAATTCAGCCACACGGATGCGGGTGGGGTCAACTTTGAGTGCAGCTCCCATGGAAGAGAAGAAAGTCGCATCGGTTTCAGTCGCTTTCCGGATAAGGTGAACCTTATTTTCCAGACTATCGATGGCATCAATGATATAATCGTAGTTTTCGAGACCGAAAGAGTCGTGAGTTTCCTTGCTGTATATCTTTTGTAGAGCAGTAATTTCGGCTTTTGGATTGATTTCCAGCAGGCGTTGTTTGAGGACATCTGTTTTTACCTGACCTACAGTTTGGGTGGTAGCCAGGAGTTGACGGTTTATATTCGTGACACATACCCGGTCAGAATCGACAATCGTGAGATTGCTAATACCGGAGCGAACGAGGCTTTCTGCGCACCAGCTTCCAACGCCTCCGATGCCAAATATGATGACCCGTTTCTGAGCCAGTTTGCTCATACTATCTTTTCCCAGCAGAAGTTCCGTACGCTGGAAAATTCCTTTTTCAATACCCATTGATTTGTATCTGATTTTATCGATTGGTTCGGTTTTATCCGACTGTAATGGTTGCAAAAATAAGGCAAAAGTAGATTGAGTGCGGGATGAACAACCGTTTTTAACTGATTATGAGAATCTTTGACGAGTCGGTTTGTTTCACAGAGGACAACAGAGAATACACAGAGAACCACAGAGTTTGTTCTTTATCTCTGTGGTTCTTTGCGATACAATCAATCAATCATTTGAACTGATTGAAGAAGGCTTGCAGGCCGGCATTGGCATCTTCGAGCTTATCTTCCCAGTGTTTGACGGAGTTTTCTCCGATTTTGTCAGTGATGTATTTTACAGAAATAAAAGGCAGTGAAAGTCTTTTGCAAAGGGCAGCAACGGCGAAGTTTTCCATATCGAAAGCATCGGCTTCGTCAATCACTTCAGTTACGAATGAGTCACCGGTATTGCAGGTATTTTGCATTTGCCAATCTGAGACGAGTGCAATTTTGCTTAATTCTTCGGTAAAGTCGTGATGGTAATCT
>JAUZOF010000575.1 GCA_030706585.1 Bacteroidota bacterium | reverse complement strand
TCGGCAAAGAGAATTGTCCACCATTCGCCAGTTTGTGTCTGCATCAGAGCTCCCTGATGGATGCGACTGCTGTTGAACACCTCTTTTTCGTCGTACGGGCCAAAAACAGATGAAGAACGGAAGGCAACCTGAGTCGCGTAATAACCTCCGGTTGTGGAATAGATGTAATAATATCCGTTGATTTTATACATATGACTTCCTTCTGTTGCCGAGTTATCAATGCCCGATGGAATATTTCCAAAGGTAATTGCCTGATCTTTGACGACATTGAAATCGGCATCAAGCTGGGCTACATGTAACTTATTGATACCGTAAACAATGTAGATTTTGTCATCGTCATCAAAGAATAGGCCGGCATCATAAAAAGAAGAGGAAAGTTTTTTCTTTGTCCACGGACCGGCAGGATTGGTAGCTGTAAGTAAGTAGCTACCTTCATCCAGCGTATTGAAATGCAGGTAGTAAGTACCTTTATGATATTTCAGGCTGCTCGCCCATTGCCCACGACTATAACGATTGCAGCCATCTAAATTATAGCAATTCGTCGATTCGATTTTGTCCAGAGGATTGCTGCAATATTCCCAGTTCACCAGATCATACGATTTTAATATGGTGGCTCCAGGGAAATGGTGCATGGTTGTTGTCGACATGTAGTAAACATCCCCCACGCGAATAACATCAGGGTCGGGAAAATCGCCAAAGATAACCGGATTTTTGAATGTACCGTCGCCGTTATCACTATTGGAAAGGTATGTAAAATCGGGTCGTGGACAATTATTGAGGGCATATTGCTGATACCAGTGAAAACATGGCCACGGACATGCCTGCGGATCATTGAGGAACACGGTATCTTTAGGAGCAGCGACATGCGTGGAGTCGAACTTTGCCAGCAAATCCGGGCCGGTAAACAAAAGCCAGCTTACATTTCCCGAATCGTCAGTAATCTTTTTGAAATTTGCCCCGAATCCGTTTCCGCCTGCCGTTCCGGTACTATCTTTCCCCCAGGAAGAGTTATATTCAGCCGGAGCCCAGTCCATTTCAGTAACAACAATCGGAGCTATGTTGGCCGCGGGTTTCACCTGCGTGTCCCTTCCTTTCTGAAAATCGGCGTATCCCTGACCACTGTTAAACCATCCCGGGTACATATGCACCGCATAGCCAATATTTTTCCCCTCGATAGGATTTACAGCAAATCCCTGGTATAAGGCCTGATACCCCAGACCCGGAACCCACAGAATATTGTCGGCGCTGGCACGGATAGTGTCAACCACTGCCTGAAAATATTTTTTCAGGTTATCGAAATGCCCCTGCGAACCGGCGCCATAGGTACCATCGGTCCCCTGAATAGTAACAGGTTCGTTAGCCAGCTCAAACATGACATTGGGATTGTTTTTTAACTTAGGATGCTGAGCGACATAGCCCCAGACTTTAATCAAATACTGATTATAAGCATCTCCGACCGCAATTTTCTCGGGACAAACACCCGGAGGCCGCATAATAACATACAATCCTTTGGATATGGCATATTCGGCCATCGGAATGAATACATTATCAAGCGCAGTTTTGAATCGGTCGAAGCTAAATGCAGATATGTCGTTTTCGCCGGTAACAGTAGCTCCCGGAGTATTCGACCAGTATGGATCCATGTGTAAGCGGATAAAATTCATTTTCCAACCCACTTTCAACATGTTGTCAATCAAATCCTGATTGTATTTCAAACATCCCGGGACATCATAATTAGTCCAGTATTTGCCCTGTTCGTTAAACCAGGGGGAATAGGTTTGAGCAAACCCATGCAAATTAACGATATTTCCATGAGTATCTTTCAGATAACGCCCATCCACGTGTAGCCGAGGCATCGGTGATCCCACCCACGCGTTGACGTGAGAGGCAAAAACCACAAGACAGACCATCAACAACAATGATTTCAGATTCTTGTTCTTCATAGCAATTTAATAGGTATTTAAGGTAATAGGTGTATTAGTAAGCCATTAACTTACAGAGAATTCGTCACGAACTCTTATCTTTCGCTCCATTAACTCTTTTCGGCATCCGATGGTTTAGGAATATGGTTCTCCTACAGAGAGCTAACAGATCACATAATGAATAAACCTCACGTCACGTGTTTTGAATACATCCGTTCTCTTTTTAGGAAGAAGAGTTGGCATAAAAACTACAGGCAACAAATGAGGCGGTAAAATTCAGAAAAAAAACAGTATACTATTTCCATTTTTAGACAAGAAACTTCTAAAAACAGACAGTTATCCCTGTCTATTACCGACTTTGGCTGAAAAGCAGCTACAACAAGGGCAAGTTTTGTTGTATGAGCATGAGAACATCTAAAAAACTTGCGGCTAAATTGTACTCTAAGGAAACGAAACAACTATGATACACAAACAAAATAAGTACAACACCTGTAGTGCATTTGGAACAAAAACTATAATAGCTTGTTTCTTAAATGATTCATATTTCAATCATATCTAACCCCTCCGCTGCGCTCGTCCCCTCCCGATAGCTATCGGGACCAAAGGGACAACACTGCCTGCGAAGTTTAGCTCTATATAACGATCTATTGCTAAAATAACAGATTTGTCTCCCCTTGAGATCAAGAGGAGTACCCGATAGGGGGTAGGGTTTGATACTTGAAACTCTGAATAAAATAATAGATTCATCTCTATTGTAATGATTTGAAACAAAAACAACCTTATTCGTTCTAAATGCACCACGAGTTACAACTATATTATCAATCTCAACCTGTAACTATCAATCCGGAGGTAGATACTAAGTCCACAAAAACAGAAAGTGGCAGGCACAATGCCCGCCACTTTCTTTACAAACAGCTGTATCATCACTGAGCAGCAACATTCCACAACAATATTGCCACACCAGAACAGTTCGTTAATCTATTGGAAAAGAAATCCGATCAATAACCACTCCCGGATCGACGGCATAGATT
>JAUZOF010000574.1 GCA_030706585.1 Bacteroidota bacterium | reverse complement strand
TGCCAACAATACCACCAGTTCTTTCAGGATAGCTTTCTTGTTGCATTTGAGTGAAGTCAGTTCGTTGACACAAATCATGAAAGCACTCACCGAAGTATTGAACGAGAAGGTTTCGATATCGCCGCTTACCTTCTTAATCAGTTTGTGCAACGCTTTCAACTCCTCTTTTGTAGGTTCCGCATCCGAAACCGTTACTTCCTCACCGGTGAAGAAAAGATTCCACAGCTTTTTGAGGAATCGGTGTACCCCATCAATACCGTTGGTATCCCAGGGTTTGGATTGCTCCAACGGACCGAGGAACATTTCATAGAAACGAAGCGTATCCGCACCGTATTTCTCTACAATTACGTCCGGATTTACCACGTTGAACATCGATTTTGACATCTTCTCAACCGCCCATCCACAAATGTATTTGCCTTCCTCCAGGATAAATTCGGCAGTAGCGTAGTCCGGCATCCAGGCTTTGAAGGCCTCGAGATCAAGAACGTCATTTGAAACGATATTCACATCCACATGGATAGCTGTTACATCGTAACGATCTTTCAGGTTGTAGGATACAAATGTATTAGTGTCTTTGATACGATACACAAAGTTCGAACGACCCTGAATCATCCCCTGATTCACCAGTTTCTTAAACGGTTCGTCTTCACAAACGATGCCGAGGTCAAACAAGAACTTGTTCCAGAAACGGCTGTAAATCAGGTGACCTGTAGCGTGCTCTGTTCCACCGATGTAGAGGTCAACATTTTTCCAGTACTCGTTATTACTCTTCGAAACCAAGGCCTCGTCGTTGTGCGGGTCCATGTAGCGCAGGTAGTACGCAGATGAACCGGCAAATCCCGGCATGGTATTCAATTCAAGTGGGTAACCCTCTTCAGTCTGCCAGTTTTTAGCACGACCGAGTGGTGGTTCGCCTTTTTCTGTAGGCAGATATTTATCGATTTCAGGCAGTTGCAACGGCAATTTGCTTTCATCCAACATATAAGGAATTCCCTCTTTATAGTAAACCGGGAATGGCTCACCCCAGTAGCGCTGACGGCTGAAGATAGCGTCACGCAGACGGTAATTCACCTTAACCTTACCGATTCCTTTTTCAGCAATATAGGCTTTTGTTTTAGCGATAGCCTCTTTCACGGTCAAGCCGTTGAGGAAGCCGGAGTTCATCATGATACCCTCTTTGGCATCGAAGCTCTCCTCGCTTACGTCGCAACCTTCGATCAACGGGATAATCGGCAGATTGAAGTGTTTTGCAAATGCGTAGTCGCGGCTGTCGTGTGCAGGCACTGCCATGATGGCTCCTGTTCCGTAACCCGCCAACACGTAATCGCTGATATAGATTGGAATTTCAGTTCCGCTCAATGGGTTGATAGCATACGAACCGGTAAACACACCCGATACACGGCGGTCAGCAATACGCTCGCGTTCTGTGCGGCGTTTTACTGCATCAAGATAAAGGTTAACTTCGTGTTGTTGCTCCGGAGTTACAACCATTTTCACATAATCGCTTTCGGGAGCAAGTACCATGAAAGTTACCCCAAAAACAGTATCAGCCCGGGTGGTGAAGATTTCGAATTCGAGCTCTTGTCCTTTGATTTGAAACTTCATCTCAGCACCTTCCGAACGGCCAATCCAGTTCTTCTGTGTCTCTTTCAATGAATCGCTCCAGTCGAGGTTGTCCAGACTTTTCAACAGGCGTTCTGCATAAGCCGATACACGCAGACACCATTGGCTCATTACTTTCTGCTCTACCGGGTGGCCTCCGCGTACAGAAACTCCTTCGCTTACTTCGTCATTTGCCAAAACGGTTCCCAATGCCGGACACCAGTTTACCATCGTATCGGCTTTGTAAGCAATGCGGTAGTTCATCAGGATATCCTGCTGCTCTTTCTCGCTTTTAGCGTTCCATTCGTCAGCCGTGAAGCTTAGTTCTTCGCCGCAAGCCACATTGAGAGTAGCTGTGCCCTGCTGTGAAAAGTGTTTCACCAAATCCTCAATTGGACAGGCTTTTTGTACATTGTTGCAATAGAAGCTGTTGAACATTTGGATAAATGCCCATTGCGTCCATTTGTAATATTCTGGCTCGCAGGTGCGTACCTCGCGGCTCCAGTCGTAACAGAAACCGATTTTATCTAACTGCTCGCGATAGCGTTCAATGTTTTTCTGAGTGGTAATAGCCGGGTGCTGGCCGGTCTGAATAGCGTATTGCTCAGCGGGCAGACCGTAAGCATCGTAACCCATCGGGTGAAGCACGTTATATCCTTGCAGACGTTTGTAGCGGGAGAAAATATCCGACGCAATGTATCCCAGCGGGTGACCTACGTGAAGGCCCGCTCCTGACGGATAAGGGAACATATCGAGTACATAATATTTAGGTTTGGTCGCATCTTCGGTGACTTTGTAAGTCTTTTGGTCCACCCAATACTTCTGCCACTTCTGCTCGATTTCTCTGAAATTGTATTCCATCTTTATTTAATAATTAGAGGATTAACGTGTTAGCTGATAACGCTTTTCAATAATAAGCCCGCAAAGTTAACGATTCTTTGGGGAAAATCAGGGCTTTGGATTTGGGAAAAGCTGTACGGGAAACTGCATTAAGGCTAATTGAGGCTGTATTAATCTTTCTTGTTGAATAGATTTTTCCTAAATTACCGTGAAATACAATGGGGTTGTCCTATCATTTCCTCATCCGTTATCTTTAGATTCCCGTCTAAAGGTGTTTTAGATTGCAATCTAAACGCTCTTTAGTCGGGAATCTAAAGCACTCAAATACGTACGTATTCGTCCTCAGAATATTTATCAGGGTAAATCCCTTACATTTGCAATATGGATGAGTTTATTTATAGTTTTCCTCCAATAATTGCCGAAGTGCCGAAGGTCTTAATCCTCGGGACGATGCCGGGCGTAGCATCACTTGATGCACAAGAGTATTATGCCCATCCGCGAAATGCTTTCTGGAAAATACTCGCG
>JAUZOF010000573.1 GCA_030706585.1 Bacteroidota bacterium | reverse complement strand
CATCCAACCTCAGAAAGGCTTCATCAATAGAATAAATCTCAACTTCGTCAACAAATTGCGCAACTGTTTGCATCACGCGGTTTGACATATCCCCGTACAGTCGATAATTCGACGAAAACACGGCCACATTATTTGCTTTAATGATCTCCGCCATCTGGAAGATCGGCGCACCCATCGGTATGCCCAACGCTTTTGCTTCATCGCTACGGGCAATAATACAGCCGTCGTTGTTACTCAACACAACCACAGGCCGCCCACGTAAAGCAGGGTTAAAAACCCGCTCACAGGACGCAAAAAAATTATTGCAGTCGATGATTCCGTACATCAGTAGCTCTTAATTGAATGGGTAAGAATGCCCCAAATGACAAATTCGTTTTCCTCGGTGACATGAATCGGGCTAAACTCACTATTTGCCGGGTATAAGTATATTCCATCCCCTTCAATCCGAATCCTCTTCAAGGTAAATTCCCCGTCTATATAACAAACGGCAATACGACCGTCAGTCGGCTCTAAGGATTTGTCAATAACAAGAAGGTCGCCATCGTTTATCCCTGCATCTCTCATGGATTCGCCTCTCACACGTGCATAGAAGGTCGAAGAGGGGTGTTTGATAAGTTCCCGGTTCAGGTCGATAGAAATATCCGAATAGTCCGCAGCAGGGCTTGGAAATCCCGCTTTTATCCCTTCAACAAAGGGTAACGGTATGTCAGTACTGTTGTCGGCGGAAAAGAATTCGAGATTATTTTTCATATCTGTAGGATTGCTCTCGCAAAGATAACGAGGTTTGCTCCTAATTGAGTATTAAAAATTTGGAACATTCCAATGAGATTTAAAGCTGGCATAAAGCATTTACAGGGTTCGTCATAGCAATGTGACCATAGGAAGTCTGAGCACCCTTGCTGGGATGGGGAAACGCTTGCGATATAAACTCAGATAACGACTTCACTTCTCCTATTCATCTGTTGCGCATTTTCTGATACGGCACATTTTTTTGGGTATTTTAATAGATGGTCATTACCCGTGACCCTTTAAGGGTCATAACACAACCTGAATATCAACAACATACACTACACACATACAAACTTACACACAAAAAGACAACAACATCAAAACTCCTCTGAGTTCCAAGGGTCAGATTGTGTTTAAAAGGATTAACAGTTGTGCTCTCAAAAAAAACTCCGATGTCTCTACTTTCAAATGATTATGAATATGTTATCGGAAAGAACTATATTTTCAACAAATAATCAAAGCGTATGGCTAGGGCTTTTTTCGTATTTCTGAATCATGTAGAAATTTGAGATTCCTGAGCAAATAGGCAAAATCAGTCAGTCAACACACCAAAGTTCCGGTACAATATTAAACGATAACTTTGATAACTTCATATTACTGGGCTGCTCTTAAAGCCATTAGGGTCTTCCCGGTTCTGACCTTCATTGAGAGGTAAACAATTTTATAAGTGTGCAGTAAGCCAACTGCAAAAGACGACGTTTAACCTTTATATCTAAATAGTCACACAACCTGATTTATGATCCTACATTAGCAACTTTTAGAAATCCAATAGGGCAATTATCATTTTGACCATATTTAGGTCAGCAAAAAGGACAACAAGGTCAAACCAACACATATACACCTGATATTCAGCATTATTACTAGGACAACAGAGACAATCCTCTACAAGGACAAAGGACAATCCCCGTATATATAAATACGGGGAGTAATTGTCCTAGTAACTGCCAGTGATTAGAGTGATCCATCAAGGGCATAAGCGGTATCCTTAACTATGTGAGCCTAACATATTCAAACTATATTCTCCGTTTTCGAATTTGATAAAGCTATTTTCCAAAGCTTTCTTTATATGATTCTTTGCAGTCGATTCACTTTTGCCTGAACACTTCGCATATTCTTTCTTCAGGGCTGTAAAGCACAGTATTCTTGGAGGTTTTAAGATTTTATTCATTCTAACATTTATCTCCTCAAGTAATTGTTCAGCTTGCGTTTGTTCAATTGTTTCATGTACTAAAACGGGTAAATTATCGTCGATCGTGAACCTGAATTCCTTGAATGAGATATTTTTAGTTGCATTTGGAAATACGAACGAAATATCATTCTTTAAAACGACCTCAAAGACAGTCTCTGCTTTATTTAATGCCTCAGCACCAAGGTGTCCTCGCATTTCCCCATTCCCCTTACCTTCGTGCAAAACACTACAAATATGACAGTTGTATTCAGTAGATAGTTTCATCAATAGTCCGATAACCTGTTTTGATTCTTCGGCATTATTAAAATCACCGATAATATCGACCGCTCCATCAAGAATCACAAAATCAGGTCGAATTCCTTTGACGGCATCTTCTAAAATGATTTTCCGTTCTTTATAATTTAAACTTCGAAGAGCCAACACCGTTAACCGCCTGCTATCGATCATCCAACCACAAAGTTGATGGATTCGCTTTTGTACCTGTTGAACATGTATATCTGACTGCTCTGTATCTATAAGTAAGACGGTTCCCTCTGAAACACCTGATTTCAGGCCAAAAGACTCATTACCCAAAAATGACGCTATAAGTATACTGCAAAGGAATGACTTTCTTGCTTTTGCTTTCCCTTTGATGAAAGAGAGATCCCCCCGACTCATAAGTAAAGTATCCCCCTGTTTTAGAATAGGATCGGGCTCTGGAATCTGATCAGAGTAATGAACCTCGAAATCTCTGAAATTCCTACCTATTGGATTAAAGATCTCATTGCTTTCATCAATTGTGGTTTTCAATAAATCCAAAACATCACTAATATCCGAATTCCCATTTAAACCATTTGATACAGAATAACAGGTATTTAACACAATGCGTTTTACGTACAATTCTATAAGTATTATAGATGTTTGTACTAAAGATGAAGTACTTGTAACTAAACAGAATAAGTGAGATATATAAGAGGGAGCATCTACATCTAAATCTTTTATGACCGCATTAAATCGAT